>NZ_JBSVWQ010000084.1:0-24529 GCF_054071215.1 Pseudomonas sp. SDO5522_S412
GCTCCCACATTCGACTGCATTCCAAAGGTGGAACTCGGTCAAATGTGGGAGCGGGCTTGCTCGCGAAAGCCTCATCACAAACACCCAAGATCTATTTCTTGGCAGCAATCATCGCCATAAACGCCGGCATCGCCGCTTCCTTGTCCGCCGCCACCCGCTGGGCATTCGGCAGCGCCTGCAAGCGCTCCATCAACGCCTTGGCCTTCGGCAACTCAGCTAACAGATCCAGCCCGAACAGCTTCCCGGCCACGGCACAGGCCAGGTCCACGCTGTACACAAAATACAAATCCGCAATCGTGAAGCTGTCTCCTGCCACATACGGCGCAAACTTCCCGTGCCGCCCCAGCGATGCGATCCCCAGCAATAACTCCGCCCTGGACTTTTCCTTGATCGCCTCCGGCACCGGCATTCCGAAAAACGCCTCGGCAAAACACGCCCGGGCCGGCAACTCGATGTACAGCTCGATTTCCCTGCACAACGCCAGCACCTGGGCGCGCTGGAACGGCTCGCTGGGCAGCAGCGATCGCCCGCCCTGGGTCTGTTCGAGGTATTCGAGGATCACGCTGGTTTCGTTGATAAACCCTTGCTCGACACCCAGCACAGGCACCTTGCCCCGGGGGCTCACGGCCAAGGCTTCAGGGGTCTGGCCTGCGTAGAACGGCACCTCTTCGAAGGGCAGCCCTTTCTCCAGCAGCGCCAGTTTGACCATGTTGTAGTAGTTGCTGACCGAAAATCCATAAAGCTTGAGCATCACAAAGCCTCCAGGCCGTGTACGGGGTTGGCAGCAGTGGTTATAGATCGGGAGGCCGCGCCTGGCCAGCAGCATCAGCCGAGTGAATGGGGGTAGACTGGCGCCCTTTCCTCCAGGAGCCTGCCATGAGCGAGCCAACCGATATCGACAACGACGAAGAAGAGTTCGCCGAGACCACCTTGATTGAAGCGATCGAAAACCAGATCGAAAGCGACAACCCGCCCGCCGCCAAGGCCACGTTCAACAAGCTGACCCTGGTGGGCTACGAGCGCGAAGACATCCTGCAAATGATGGCCCACGTCCTCGCCATCGAAATTGACGCGCTGCTCGAAGAAGATCGCGCCTTCAATACCGAATGGTATGAAACTGCGTTGCGTGCGCTGCCGGAGCTGCCGCCCGAGAAGCAATAAGCCTCACACCGCGCTGGCCAGCAAACTCTTGCTGGCCACAATCCTGCCCCACATCAACACCGCATGAGTTCCGACTGGACAGCTCGCCCAAGTGCGTTCACCTTATGGCTGCTAACGTCTAAAAATTCCTAGAAAGTCTGGAGTCCTTATGTCGTATACCCCTGAGTTGGTTGCCGAACTGGAAATCCTTGCACTCTTCAACCTGGGCAGCTCCCAGGAAGGTCTGAAAGTTCATCAGACTGCCGCTCCCACTGCCATTGCCGCCGCCCGGCGCCTGTTTGATAAAGACCTGATCGACCAGCCAGACGGTGGTTACCTCACCAGCCTCGGCCGGGACGCTGCCGAACACGCACAAAGCCTGCTGACTATTCTGACGACCGCCAAAGAAGCCGCCTGACACCTCGTATCGCCCACGGGATCCTCTCTTCACGGATTCCGCGGGCATTCCCGCGCCCGGGATAAAATTCCGGCGTCAAAAACAAATTCCCTCTAAACCTCCTACGCTACTGGCTGTAAACTCCCACACGGCCGCCCACGTCGGGCCCTGCGAGCCACCGAGTTCGACATGACCCGCACCCACGAAATCCGCCCCGACCTGGACGAAGGCATCGACCGCAAGGTGCTGGCCCAGTTACGCGCGCGGTTTCTGGCCCTGAACGAAGGCCGCATGGCCCGGGCCGTCGAAGGGCTGACGCCACGCCAGCAAAGCGTGTTGACCCTGCTGCCGCTGTTTTTCCACGTGAATCACCCGCTGTTGCCGGGCTATGTGTCGGGCAGCACGCCGGCCGGCCTGTCGAATTTTGAACCCGACGCGCAAGCCTTGGCCGAGGCCCAGCGCCTGACCCGCACGTTTTCCTACAAGCCCCGCCACGGCAACCCACCGCGGCCGATTCATGGCCTGTTCCTGATGGGCAGCCTGGGCACCCTGGCCCAGGCCGATCAAAGTGATATGGACGTGTGGGTCTGCCATGCGGCCGATCTCAGCGAGAACGAGCTGGCCGAGTTGCGCAAGAAATGCCAACTGCTCGAAACCTGGGCCCTGAGCATGGGCGCCGAGGCGCACTTCTTCCTGATCGAGCCGACGCGGTTTATCCAGGGCGAGCGCGACAGCCAACTGAGTTCAGAAGACTGCGGCACCAGCCAGCATTACCTGCTGCTGGACGAGTTCTACCGCACCGCCATCTGGCTGGCCGGGCGCACGCCGATCTGGTGGCTGGTGCCGGTGTACGAAGAAACCCGCTATGCCGACTTCACCCACGCGCTGATTTCCAAACGCTTTATTCGCGCCGATGAAACCCTCGACCTGGGCCACCTGGCGCACATCCCGCCGGGTGAATTTATCGGTGCCGGCTTGTGGCAGTTGTTCAAGGGCATCGAATCGCCCTACAAATCAGTACTGAAACTCCTGCTGACCGAGGTCTACGCCAGCGAGCACCCGAAGGTGCAGTGCCTGAGCCTGCGCTTCAAGCGCGCTGTGTTTGCCAATCAGCTGGACCTGGACGAGCTGGACCCGTACATCGTCGTCTACCGCCGGATCGAGGAGTACCTCAAGGCCCGTAATGAGCCGGAACGCCTGGAACTGGTGCGGCGCAGCCTGTACCTGAAGGTCAACCGCAAGCTCAGCGCGGGCCAGCGCACCGGGTGGCAGCGTTTGCTGCTGGAGCGCCTGGCCAGCGAATGGGGTTGGGACCAGCGCCAACTGGCCCTGCTGGACAGCCGCAGCCAATGGAAAGTCCGCCAGGTGGCCTCCGAGCGCCGGGCGCTGGTCAACGAGCTGAACTACAGCTATCGCTTCCTGACCCAGTTTGCCCGCACCGAACAGACCGTCAGCCTGATCAACAAGCGCGATCTCAATGTGCTGGGCCGGCGCCTGTACGCCGCCTTCGAGCGCAAGGCCGGCAAGGTCGAGTTCATCAACCCCGGCATTGCGCCCGACCTTGCCGAAGACACCCTGACCCTGGTGCAGTCGCCCAACCGCAAAGAGCCCGGCCAGCATCATTGGGGCTTGTACAACGGCAGCCTGACCGCCCTGGAATGGGAGCACTTCGCGCCGATCAAGCGCAGCCGCGATTTGCTGGAAATGCTCACCTGGTGCCACCGCAACGGCGTGATCGACAGCAGTACCCGCCTGGCGCTGCATCCCGGCAGCAGTGACATGACCGAATTCGAGCTGTTCAACCTGCTGGGCAGCCTGCAACAAACTGTCGTCCTGCCCCTGGCCAGCGTCGATGAAGACCGCCTGCTGCGCTCGGCAGTGCCCGAGGAAGTGCTGCTGCTGATCAACGTCGGCGTCGACCCGCTCAAGCATCATCGCGACCTGAACATCCTGATGACCACCGAGCGCACTGACTCCCTGAGTTACGCGGGCGTACGGGAAAACCTGGTGCTGACCCTGGACCAGGTCACGCTCAACAGTTGGAACGAGGTGATGGTCAGCCGCTATGACGGCCCCCACGCGCTGCTCGACTGCCTGCGCGACTACCTCAATCAGCTACCGCCCAATCACTTGCCGCGCTTGCGGGTGCGCTGTTTCTGCCACAACCGCGCGCAGTTCATTGCCCAGCGCGTAGAAGAAATCTTCGACACCGCGCAAAACCTGCTGCTGGGCCAGGAAAACCATCGCTACCTGGTGCAGGTGCAACAGCACTACCACGTGATGGAGCTGACACCCGGCCAGGCCAACCATGTGTCACTGGCGACCCAGGACGCGCTGATCGCCTACCTCAGTGAGGAACTGGCCAGCTACAGCCCGCTGCACCTGGACACCATGGCCCTGGAAGACCACGACCTGGCGCTGCTGCTGCCCATGGGCCTGCCCGACTGTGTGCAGGTGTTCTACCGGATCAACGACGGAGTTGCCGAGCTGTACGTGCTGGATGAGTTCAACGCGCTCTGGCAGCAGCGCCTGCCGTTCCACGACGAGCAAAGCCTGTTGGTGCCGTTGCAGCGCTTCCTGCAGTCGATCATTTATCGCCGCGATGCGCTGCTGCCGCTGGACCCGCAACAGCCCTTCGGCGCGGTGCAAATCCTGTATTACCAGTTGTTGCCGTCAGGCAGCGGCCGTGCACGGCGGGCCGAACCGCGCCCAGCGCCGCAAACCCCGGCCAATAAGCCGTTCTACGACGTGCAGGCGATTATCGGCAAGGCAGCACCGGGCCAGGTGGGGATCACCTTGTACTGCAATCAACGGGAGTTTTCCGAGCTGGAATTTGGCGACCAACTGTTTGCGGTGGTCGCCCAGCAAATCGTCGGGCAACGCCGGGAAGCCGAGCGTTACCGCTGCTACATCACCGATCTGGACCTGTCCGGCCTGCTCGGTGATGTTCAAAGCCCGAGCAATCTGTACCTGCGCTACAAGGCTGATCTGGAACTGGCGCTCAATGAAGCGCTGAACCAGGTTTAGAGAGGAAAGGCGCCACCGTCTTTCGGCTGGCCTTCGACGCCGAGCAATTCAAGCTTGAGGGTCTTGCCACCCGGTGCTGGCCAGTCGATGTGCTGGCCGACTCGCAGGCCCAGCAATGCACTGCCCACCGGCGCCAGGATCGAGATTTTGCCTTCGTCGGCGTTCGCGTCCTTGGGGTAGACCAGGGTCAGGTGATAGTCCTTGCCACTGCCTTGTTCACGGCAATGCACGCTGGAGTTCATGGTCACGACAGATGCAGGCACTTCATCGTGGCCAACCACTTCTTCGGCGCGGTCGAGTTCGTGTTGCAGGGCTTCAACGCCCGGCGACGCCTCGCCGACACGGTCGATCAGTTGCTCAAGACGCTGCACGTCAAGACGGGTGAGGATGATGGAAGGTGCGGTCATGATTCAGGCAGACTCCTTTTTTCTGCACAAAAAAGCAAAACCCCGCCAGGAAAAGGCGGGGTTCTCACGGACCTCGATGAGTTGAGGTGTATCCGGACACTACCACAGCACAATAAATAAACAAGACGGCCTCAGGCGCAGGTCCTGCGCTGCTCGGCCTGGGCGACGATCACGCGGCGTCGCGCATCGTCGGCGGAGCGCCATTCGCGGATGTCTTCCACATGGCGGAAGCAACCGAGGCAGACTTTGTGCTCATCCAGCCGACATAAACTGATACAAGGTGACGGCACCGCCGGGCTGACATTGCTGAACAGCGGCTTGGGCGGGCGTACGGGAACGGGCTGCGTCACGATCAGATCTCGTCGAAGTCCAGCTCGACGCCGGCTTGTTCCTGGGTGAGGCGCGCGAGCATTTCGCTCAGCAGCTCATCGGTGGTGTCGTGGGTCCAGCGTTTTTCTTCTTCATCGTAATCGAAGTGAAAACCACCGGAACGCGCCGCCAGCCATAGCTGACGCAGGGGCTCCTGGCGGCTGAAAATCAATTGGGTGCCATTTTCAAACTTGACGGTGAGCACACCGGCCGAGTTCTCCAGGTCCACATCCAGACCGCTGTCGTCGAAAATATCCTCCAGCGCTTGCTGGGTCGCATCCACCAGGTCGTGAAAACGGGCTTCGGTCAAACTCATTGTGGGAACCTCGAAAAGTGTCTGGTCTCGCTCAAGCGCCGCACAATACGGACGCGCCATCATGATTGCAAAGGATACCGATTTCATTACCCACAGCCGTGTGAATTATCCTCGATTGGTGTAAGCACAATCGCGACGAACTCGGCAAAGCCCCGCCGGACGGGTATTTCGGCGCATAGGCAATCCGGCGGGTGGTCGGTATACTCGGGCGCAATTAATGCATATTCAAGGATTTCGCCATGAAGCGCCTGATCTCTTCCCTTGCTGCGCTCGTCGCGGTCGCTTGCCTCGTTAGTGCCTGTGGTCAAAAAGGCCCGCTGTATCTGCCCGATGACAGCAAAGACCCGAATGAACAGGCGCAATCGTCGCAAACCAAAGCGCACAAGCACGACACCTACTAAGGGAACATCATGGACGCTTTTAACTACCGGGACGGCGAGCTGTTCGCGGAAGGTGTCGCGCTGTCCGCCATCGCCGAGCGCTTTGGTACCCCGACCTACGTGTACTCCCGTGCCCACATCGAAGCGCAATACCGCTCCTTTGCCGATGCGCTGGAAGGCACGCCGAGCCTGGTGTGCTTCGCCGTAAAAGCCAACTCCAACCTGGGTGTACTCAATGTCCTGGCGCGCCTGGGCGCCGGTTTCGACATCGTGTCCCGGGGCGAGCTTGAGCGTGTACTGGCCGCCGGCGGCAAGGCTGACAAAATTGTGTTCTCCGGTGTCGGCAAGAGCCGCGAAGACATGCGCCGCGCCCTGGAAGTTGGCGTGCACTGCTTCAACGTCGAATCCACCGACGAGCTGGAGCGCCTGCAAGTGGTGGCCGCCGAGATGGGCGTTCGCGCGCCGATCTCCCTGCGCGTCAACCCGGACGTCGACGCCGGCACTCACCCGTACATTTCCACCGGTCTCAAAGAGAACAAGTTCGGCATCGCCATTGCCGACGCCGAGGACGTGTACATCCGCGCCGCGCAGTTGCCGAACCTGGAAGTCTTGGGTGTCGACTGCCATATCGGCTCGCAACTGACCAGCCTGCCACCGTTCCTCGACGCCCTCGACCGCCTGCTGGCGCTGGTCGACCGCCTCGGCGAGTGCGGCATCTACCTGCACCACATCGACCTCGGTGGCGGCGTGGGTGTGCGTTATCGCGATGAAGAGCCGCCGCTGGTGTCCGACTACATCAAGGCCGTGCGCGAGCGCCTCGAAGGCCGCGACCTGACGCTGATGTTCGAGCCGGGCCGCTACATCGTCGCCAACGCCGGCCTGCTGCTGACCCAGGTCGAGTACCTCAAGCACACCGAGCACAAGGATTTCGCCATCGTCGACGCGGCGATGAACGACCTGATCCGTCCGGCGCTGTACCAGGCCTGGATGAATGTGACGGCCGTCAAGCCACGCGCAGGCGAAGGCCGCAGCTACGATATCGTCGGCCCGATCTGCGAGACCGGCGACTTCCTGGCCAAGGAACGTCAGCTGGCCCTGGAAGAAGGCGACCTGCTGGCCGTGCATTCGGCCGGTGCCTATGGGTTTGTCATGAGCTCCAACTACAACACCCGCGGGCGTACCGCCGAGGTGCTGGTGGACGGTGATCAAGCGTTTGAAGTGCGTCGCCGCGAGACGGTAGCCGAGTTGTTTGCTGGCGAAAGCCTGCTGCCGGAGTAAGGTCATGTTGCTGCGTTTTACCAAGATGCACGGGCTGGGCAATGACTTCATGGTCCTCGACCTGGTCAGCCAGCACGCGCACATCCTGCCCAAGCACGCCAAGCTGTGGGGCGACCGGCACACCGGTGTCGGCTTCGACCAATTGTTGCTGGTGGAAGCGCCGAGTAACCCGGAAGTGGATTTCCGTTACCGGATCTTCAACTCCGATGGCTCCGAAGTGGAACAGTGCGGCAATGGTGCCCGCTGTTTCGCCCGTTTTGTCCTGGACAAGCGCCTGACCGCCAAGCGGCAGATTCGCGTCGAGACCAAAAGCGGCATCATCGAGCTGGATATTCGCAGCGACGGCCAGATCGGCGTCAACATGGGCGCGCCACGGCTGGTGCCGGCGGACATTCCGTTCCAGGCCACCGAGCAAGCCCTGAGCTACCCGGTGGACGTGGACGGCAAGACCGTCAACCTGGCCGCCGTGTCCATGGGCAACCCCCATGCCGTGCTGCGGGTGGATGACATCAACAACGCGCCGGTGCATGAACTGGGGCCGAAGATCGAAAACCATCCGCGCTTTCCCGCGCGGGTCAATGTGGGCTTCCTGCAGGTCATCGACCGTTCCCGTGCGCAGTTGCGCGTCTGGGAACGCGGGGCCGGCGAAACCCAGGCTTGCGGTACCGGCGCCTGCGCCGCTGCCGTAGCCGCGATCAGCCAGGGGTGGATGGATTCGCCGCTGCTGATCGACCTGCCCGGTGGACGCCTGTCCATCGAATGGGCAGGCCCCGGCCAACCGGTGAAAATGACCGGCCCGGCCACCCGCGTCTACGAAGGACAGGTCCGTCTATGAGTGAGCAAATCTAATGACTGATAAGCCTCAAGTACCCGCGCAAGCATCCCCAAGCGAAAGTCTGGAGGCCGCAGCCGTTGCGGCGTATCTGGAGGCTAACCCGGACTTCTTCGTCGAACACGAAGAACTGCTGCCGGCCCTGCGTATTCCCCACCAGCGCGGCGATACCGTGTCGCTGGTGGAGCGGCAGATGAAGATCCTGCGCGAGCGCAATATCGAAATGCGCCATCGGCTCTCGCAGCTGATGGATGTGGCCCGCGACAACGACCGCCTGTTCGACAAGACTCGCCGCCTGGTCCTGACCCTGATGGACGCCGCCAGCCTGGAAGAAGCGGTGATCGCCGTCGAAGACAGCCTGCGCCAGGATTTCCAGGTGCCCTTTGTCAGCCTGATCCTGTTCAGCGACAACCCGATGCCGGTGGGTCGCTGGGTCAGCGGCAGCGATGCCCAGACCGCGATTGGCGGCCTGCTGTCCGAAGGCAAGACCATCAGCGGCACCTTGCGCGAGCATGAACTGGACTTCCTGTTTGGCGCCGAGCAGCGCCAGCAGATCGGCTCCACCGCCGTGGTTGCCCTCAGTCATCAAGGTTTGCATGGCGTGCTGGCCATCGCCAGCCGTGATCCACAGCATTACAAAAGCTCGGTGGGCACGCTGTTCCTGAGCTACATCGCCGAAGTGCTGGGCCGCGTCCTGCCACGCTTCACCAGCGCATTGCGCGCGGTGCGCTAGCCATGGAACGACAACTGGACGCCTACTGCGCTCACCTGCGCAGCGAGCGCCAGGTGTCGCCGCATACCCTGGAAGCCTACCGGCGGGACTTGAACAAGGTCCTGGCGTTCTGCGAGAAACAACACATCGGCAGCTGGAAGGCCCTGGACATCCAGGGTCTGCGCAGCCTGATCGCCCGCCTGCACCAGCAAGGCCAATCCTCCCGCAGCCTGGCGCGCCTGCTGTCGGCGGTACGCGGCCTCTATCACTACCTGAACCGCGAAGGCCTGTGCGACCACGACCCGGCCAACGGCCTGGCGCCGCCCAAGGGCGAACGCCGCCTGCCCAAGACCCTCGACACGGATCGCGCCCTGCAATTGCTCGATGGCGCCGTGGAGGACGACTTCCTGGCCCATCGCGACCAGGCAATCCTCGAACTCTTCTACTCCTCGGGCCTGCGCCTGTCGGAGCTGACCGGGCTTAACCTCGATCAACTGGACCTGGCGGATGGCCTGGTGCAGGTGCTCGGCAAAGGCAGCAAGACCCGCGTATTACCCGTGGGCAAGAAGGCCCGCGAAGCCTTGCTGCTGTGGCTGCCCCTGCGCGCCCTGGCCAACCCGGCGGACGACGCGGTGTTTATCAGCCAGCAAGGCCGGCGTCTCGGGCCCCGGGCCATACAAGTGCGGGTCAAGGCCGCCGGCGAGCGCGAGCTGGGGCAGAACCTGCACCCGCACATGCTCCGGCACTCCTTTGCCAGCCACTTGCTGGAGTCCTCCCAGGACCTGCGTGCGGTGCAGGAACTGCTGGGCCACTCCGACATCAAGACCACCCAGATCTACACCCACCTGGACTTCCAGCACCTGGCAACGGTGTACGACAGCGCCCATCCACGGGCCAAACGCATTAAGGGCAGTGACTCATGAGCATCAAGCTGATCACCTTCGACCTGGACGATACGCTCTGGGATAACGTGCCGGTCATCATCAGCGCCGAGGCATCGATGCGCGAGTGGCTGGCGACCCACGCCACCAAGGTGGGCGACTTGCCCCTGGAGAAGTTTGGCAGCCTGCGCCAGCAGGTGCTGGAGCGTCATCCCGAGCTGAAATATCGCATCAGCGTGTTGCGTCACAAGGTGCTGCAATACGCCTTCGAGGAAGCCGGGTACCCGTTGCCGGAAGCGGCGCAGATGGCGGATGTGTGCTTTGAAGCGTTCATCCATGCCCGGCATCAACTCACCGTATTCCCCGAAGCGGAACCGATGCTGCAAGCACTGCGCCGCGACTATCTACTGGGGGTGATTACCAACGGTAATGCCGATGTGCAACGTGTGGGGCTGGCGGATTACTTCCACTTTGCGCTGCGGGCTGAAGACATTGGTATCGCCAAGCCGGATGCGCGGTTATTCCAGGAGGCCTTGCAGCGCGGCGGCGTTGAGCCGGGCGCGGCGGTGCACGTCGGGGATCATCCCGGGGATGACATTGCCGGGGCGCAACAGGCGGGACTGCGGGCGGTGTGGTTCAACCCGGCAGGCAATGCCTGGGAGGCCGAGAAATTGCCGGATGCCGAGATTCGCAGCCTGACCGAGCTACCCGACGTGCTAGCCCGCTGGAACGCATAACCTGATGATGAAGGGCTTTTGTGGCGAGGGAGCTTGCTCCCGCTGGGCTGCGAAGCGGCCCCTGAACCAGCCACGACGGCCTTTCTGAAAGACCGCATCGACCCAACCAGGGGCCGCTTCGCGCCCCAACGGGAGCAAGCTCCCTCGCCACACACGCTCTTCATCCTTGGATGGGTGTTGGCCCTGACCATTTTGTAGCGCCCATGAAAAAGCCCGCAGCGACGGCGGGCTTTTTCAGCAAGCAAACAGCAGGCCTTAGATAGGCCGGCTGCCGTACTTGTTATCCGGCTTCTTCGGTGGATCTGCCACCACGTTAGCCTCGACTTCCTGCACTTTGCCGCCTTTGGCGAGGAATTCTTCCATCGCCCGGGCCAGCGCATCGCGCTCTTTGTTCTTGGCTTCTACGCTCGGCAACTCGTCAACCGACACTGCAGCCTTGGCCTTGCCCTTGGCTGCCGGGACCGGTGCATCGTCGCCACCGTCGTCGTCAGCCACGTCTTCGGCAGCCGCCTCAAGACCTTCCTCGGTTTCGTCGTCGTCGCCTACTTCGAGGTCGTCGTTTTCCAGATCATCGTCGCTCATGTTCTACCTCATGACTTGCGAAAAGCAGATTAGTTATAGCCCAGCTTCGCCGCCTGTCGACGGCCGCCGGAAAAAAATCAACATCCACCGGTTAACCAGTGGCTTATGCCCCATCACCGTGCAAGGTGGCGAGGACTTTACGAGCACCGCCATGATCACGGTGCTCGCCCAGATAAACACCTTGCCAGGTCCCCATCGCCAAGCGGCCGGCCCTTACCGGCAAACTCAGCTGACAGCCCAGCAGACTGGCCTTGAAGTGCGCCGGCAGATCATCCGGACCCTCGTCGTTGTGTTCATATCCCGCCGTGCCTTGCGGCACCAGCGCATTGAAAAAACGCTCGAAGTCACGGCGAACCGCCGGGTCGGCATTCTCGTTGACCGTCAACGAGGCCGAGGTGTGCTGCAGCCACAAATGCAACAGTCCCACCCGACAGGCCTTCAATTCAGGCAGGCCGGCGAGCAACTCGTCCGTCACCAGATGAAAGCCCCGGGGCTTGGCCCGCAGGGTTATCAGGGTCTGTTGCCACATACAGTTCTCCGCCTATCGGCGCGCATTCTAGCGCGCTCAGGGAAAAAACAAAGTGCCGAATACGCCTACATGCCTGTAAGACATTCGCACACTGAAAAGTGCAGTGCGGATCCCATCACAAAGTCGCAAAAAAACCCATACACCTTTAGCCACAGACAAACCCAAGGCAAAAAAATGCCCGGCAAGCCGGGCATCTTTTTTTCGCGTACTTACAAGTTGTAGCCGCGCTCGTTGTGTTGCGCCAGATCGAGGCCAACCGCCTCTTCTTCTTCGGTCACCCGCAGGCCCATCACCACGTCCAGCACCTTGAGGATGATGTACGTCACGATAGCGGTGTAGATGACGGTGAAGCCGACGCCTTTGCACTGGATCCAGACTTGAGCCGCGATATCAGTGGTAGTGGCGTTGAAGCCGCCCATCGCCGGTGCCGCGAACACGCCGGTCAGGATCGCGCCGAGGATACCGCCGATACCGTGCACGCCGAAGGCGTCCAGGGAGTCGTCGTAGCCCAGTTTGCGTTTCAGGGTAGTGGCGCAGAAGAAGCACACCACACCGGCAGCCAGGCCGATCACCAGGGCACCCATCGGGCCCACGGTGCCAGCGGCTGGGGTGATTGCCACCAGGCCCGCAACCACACCCGAGGCGATGCCCAGTGCGCTCGGTTTGCCGTGGGTGACCCACTCGGCGAACATCCAGCCCAGGGCCGCAGCAGCGGTAGCGATCTGGGTCACCAGCATCGCCATGCCGGCAGTGCCGTTGGCCGCAGCAGCGGAGCCGGCGTTGAAGCCGAACCAGCCGACCCACAGCATGGCCGCGCCCACCAGGGTGTAACCGAGGTTGTGCGGGGCCATTGGGGTGGTTGGGAAGCCTTTACGCTTGCCGAGTACCAGGCACGCTACCAGGCCGGCCACACCGGCGTTGATGTGCACCACGGTGCCGCCTGCGAAGTCGAGCACGCCCCAGTCGCCCAGCAACGAACCCGGACCGCCCCACACCATGTGGGCAATCGGTGCGTAGACCAGGGTGAACCAGACGCCCATGAAGATCAGCATCGCGGAGAACTTCATCCGCTCGGCGAATGCACCGACGATCAGCGCCGGGGTGATGATCGCGAAGGTCATCTGGAAGGTCACGAACACGGCCTCAGGGAACAACGCCGCCGGGCCGGTGATGCTGGCCGGGGTCACACCCGAGAGGAACAGTTTGGACAAGCCACCCACAAACGAGTTGAGGTTGACGACGCCTGCTTCCATACCGGTGGTGTCGAACGCCATGCTGTAGCCGTACACGAACCACAGGATGGTGATCAGGCCGGTGATGGCGAAGCACTGCATCATCACGGAAAGAATGTTTTTCGAGCGAACCATGCCGCCGTAGAACAGCGCGAGGCCTGGAATGGTCATGAACAGCACCAGCGCGGTGGACGTGAGCATCCACGCGGTGTCGCCGGAATTGAGGACTGGAGCAGGTACTGGGTCCGCCGCCATGGCCAGGGCCGGCATTACGAGGGACAACAGGGCTCCTAGCCCTGCGAATTTACGCAGAGTCATATTGTTTTCTCCTGGGGCGTTGGGGTTTGGCGGCTTAGATTGCGTCGGTATCGGTTTCGCCGGTACGGATGCGAATAGCCTGTTCCAGATTGACCACGAAGATCTTGCCGTCACCGATCTTGCCGGTGTTGGCGGCCTTGGTTATCGCCTCGATAACCCGGTCAAGATCCTTGTCGTCAATGGCGACATCAATCTTCACCTTTGGCAGGAAATCGACCACGTATTCCGCGCCGCGATACAGCTCGGTGTGACCCTTCTGCCGACCGAAGCCTTTGACCTCAGTAACGGTAATGCCCTGCACGCCGATCTCGGACAGTGACTCGCGTACATCGTCCAACTTGAACGGCTTGATGATGGCAGTGACTAGCTTCATGAAAACTCTCTCCCGAATTGGTGGACTTGCCCCAGGAAAACAAACCCGTCTCAAGTCTAAGCGCAGTGCCTGGCTTTGTAACGCTTCGTCGCCCTGGCATTTGCCATTGCGACGCTCGCTAACCACTGGTGACGAAACATGTACCGCTGGTCCGTCGGCGCACTGCATCGTCACAGCGACTGCATCAGTGCATGGGTCATGATCGTCTAAGCAGAAAGCTTGCCAGCTCCGTAAAAATCACTGAAATCAGTCCTTTGTTCGCCTGTGCCCACCTACCGGGCGCCACGACAGCGAAGATACGCACGAAAACGGTGCGCGACCGCCCGTCCTCATGCGCGAAAAGCGTGCGCCGCAGGGGCTGGAAAAGACTATAGACGCTGCGTGATACACTGCCGGCCAACAGATTTTCCGGACTATTTCCCATGCTCGCGCCCAAAGACCTCCTCGACGCCCTGAGCGGCCACGCCTCCCGCCTGTTCAGCAGCGACACGCCGCTGCCACGCAATGAAATTGAAAGCCAGTTCAAGGCACTGCTGCAAAGCGGTTTCAGCAAGCTGGACCTGGTAAGCCGGGAAGAGTTTGATAGCCAGATGGTGGTGCTGGCGCGCACTCGGGCGCGGTTGGAAAGCCTTGAGGCCAAGGTGGCGGAGCTGGAAGCGCGATTGACGCCTGCCGCCGAATAAGCCGGCCCAACCGGGGCAGGTTTCACCTGTCCCCGTTAAACCGTTGCAACCCTCAGCTCACCCGCTGATACCCGCCGACAACCCCCTTCTTCGACAATACCCACTGCCACAGCTGGATATCCCGCGCGCGAAACGCCCCTGCACACGACAGCAGGTAATAGCGCCACATCCGGTAGAAGCGCTGGCCAAAGGTGTCTGCGAAATCCGGCCACGCCAGTTCGAAGTTTTCACACCAGGCCATCAGCGTCTTGTCGTAGTCGGCGCCAAAGTTGTGCAAATCCTCGGCAACAAATAACCCGTCCATGGCGTCGCCGATCTGCCCGATCGAGGGCAAATCACCGTTGGGAAAGATGTATTTGTCGATCCACGGATCCGGCGTGCTGTTGCGTTGGTTCTTGCCGATAGTGTGTAGCAGGAACAACCCATCGTCTTTCAGGCAGCGGTTGGCGACCTCCATATACGCCCGATGGTTCTTGCGCCCCACATGCTCGAACATGCCGACACTGGCGATATGGTCGAACTGCTCGTCGATATCCCGATAGTCCTGCAGACGAAACTCGATCGGCAGATGTGAATACTTGGCCCGCCCCCACTCCGCCTGCTCCTTGGAGATGGTCACGCCGACACACTCGACCCCATAGTGCTCGGCCGCATGGCTCATGAAACTGCCCCAGCCACAGCCGATATCCAGCACGCGCATGCCCGGCTTGAGCCCCAGTTTTTTACAGATCAGGTCCAGCTTGGCGAACTGCGCCTGCTCCAGGGTGGTGGCATCTTTCCAGTAGCCACAGGTGTAGGTCATGCGCGAGTCGAGCATGCGTGCGTAGAAGTCATTGCCGAGGTCGTAATGTGCTTCGCCGACTTGCCAGGCGCGTTTCTTGTTTTGCAGGTTCAGCCAGCGGGAGCTGAACGCGTGAAACAACAAGGTGGCCGGGTTGGCCTGGTCGATCACGCCGGAGCGCATGAGGCGGAAAAAAAACTCATCCAGCGCCTCGGCGTCCCAGCCGCCATCCATGTAGTCTTCGCCAAGGCCAAGATTGCCCTTGGCCAGGGCGAGATCAAATGTGGCACTGTGGTGCAGTTGCATATCGGCAGCCGATGGCCCGTTGACCTCGATCTGCGCCTGCGCCAGCAACTCCTTAACGAAGCGCGCTCCCTGAGACATCTCATCAGAACCGGAAAAAGAATGACGCGTTTTGTTAAGCACAGTTGCTCTCCAGAAATAGCGTTGCCTTTGATTCATACACTGCGAGAAATCTGGCCATGGAAGCGTCTGGCAAGGCCCTTAAGGCGTCATGGAAGCGCTGGCTGGGAACAGATGTAACAAATCTTATCCAGCCATTTTTTAAAGATATAATGAATTAATATTATGAAAACCATGCAAAATTGGAATGCAAGATGGACATCCGGGCGCTCCGTTATTTCGTAGAAGTCGTCGACCAGCAGAGCTTTACCAAAGCCGCTGTGAAGCTGCACCTGACCCAGCCAACAGTCAGCAAGATGGTGCAGCAATTGGAGTCGAGCCTGGGCCTGAAGCTGCTCGACCGCATGGGAAAACGCTTCACCCTGACGGACGCCGGGGAAATTGTGCTCAAGCGCGCCAAGGAAATGATCGCGCTGCACGATGAAATGACGGTAGAGCTGCAAGACTTGCAGCAAGTCGGGCGCGGCGCCCTGCGCATGGGGCTTTCGCCCTCCACCCACCTCGCACTGGCGCCGATTTTTGCGGAGTATCATGCCCGTTACCCGAAGATCGAACTGAAACTGTTCGAAAGCGGCGGCAATATCACCATCCAGGATCTGCGCCAGGGCACGCTGGAGTTCGGCACCATCCTGGACTCGCCGCGCGTGGCGGATATCTGGTCCGAATTCGAATCCATGCCCCTGTTCGAATCGCCACTGTGCCTGCTCGCGCCCCATGACTCGCCCTGGCAAGGCCGCAGCTCGGTGGAGTTGAGCGAACTGCAAGCCTGCGAATTCATCTTTTACGATGACACCTTCACCCTGAACCAATTCGTACTTGATGCCTGTGCACAAGCCGGTTTTGAGCCGCGGATCAGTGGCCGCAGCAGCCAATGGGACTTTATCGCCTCCCTGGTACGACTGGGCGTGGGCATCACCCTGCTGCCCCGGGCATTCTGCGAAACCCTTGATGCGAGCCAGTTCAGCATCGCGGAAATACAGTCGCCGGCCCTGAACTGGCGACTGATGCTGGCGTGGCGGCGGCAGTGCAAGTTGTCGTTTGCGGCGCAGGCGTGGTTGACGTTGGCGAAGGAGTTTTTGTGTGTGCCGCCGTCGGACCGTTAGCGCGATACGTTCTGTAAAACCTCGCCGCCGCGCGCCGCCATCATTCGACTACCCTTGAAAAACCGCAGGAAGCGGCCACTCATTTCAAGGAACCAGCATGTCCCTCGCAATCGTCCATAGTCGCGCCCAGATAGGCGTCGAAGCGCCCGCCGTCACTGTCGAGGTGCACATGGCCAACGGCTTGCCGTCGCTGACGCTGGTGGGCCTGCCGGAAACCGCCGTCAAGGAAAGCAAAGACCGCGTGCGCAGCGCCATTCTCAATTCTGCGCTGCAATACCCGTCCCGCCGCATCACCCTCAACCTCGCGCCCGCCGACCTGCCCAAGGACGGCGGGCGTTTTGATTTGGCGATTGCCCTGGGGATTCTCGCCGCCAGCGTGCAGGTACCGGCGCTGACCCTCGATAACGTGGAATGCCTGGGCGAGCTGGCGCTGTCCGGCGAGGTGCGGCCGGTGAAAGGTGTGTTGCCGGCAGCCCTGGCGGCGCGCAAGGTCGGGCGCACCTTGATCGTGCCACGGGCCAATGCCGAGGAAGCCTGCCTGGCTTCGGGGTTGAAGGTGATTGCCGTGGATCACCTGCTGCAAGTGGTGGCGCACCTGAACGGTCACGTGCCGATCGAGCCCTTCGTTTCCAGTGGCCTGATGTACTTGAACAAACCCTACCCCGACCTGAGTGAAGTGCAGGGCCAACTGGCGGCCAAGCGTGCGCTGTTGATCGCTGCGGCGGGCGCCCACAACCTGTTGCTCAGCGGGCCACCGGGCACCGGCAAGACCTTGCTCGCCAGCCGTCTACCAGGGTTGTTGCCGCCCTTGAGTGAACAGGAAGCGCTGGAGGTGGCGGCGATTCAATCGGTGGTCAGCCTGGCGCCGCTGAGCCATTGGCCACACCGGCCATTTCGCCAGCCGCATCATTCGGCATCCGGCCCGGCGCTGGTGGGCGGCGGCTCGAAACCGCAGCCGGGGGAAATAACCCTGGCCCATCACGGTGTGTTGTTTCTCGACGAGTTGCCGGAGTTTGATCGCAAGGTCCTGGAGGTGCTGCGTGAGCCGCTGGAGTCCGGGCATATCGTGATTTCCCGCGCCCGCGACCGGGTACGTTTCCCGGCGCGCTTTCAGTTGGTGGCGGCAATGAACCCCTGCCCTTGCGGCTATGTGGGCGAGCCCAGTGGGCGCTGTCGCTGCACGCCGGAGCAGATTCAGCGCTATCGCAACAAACTCTCGGGGCCGCTGCTGGACCGGATCGACCTGCACGTGACCGTCGCCCGGGAAAGCACCGCGCTGAACCCGGGCATACAGTCCGGTGATGATACCGCCAGCGCCTCCGTCCTCGTCGCCGATGCCCGGGACCGCCAACAACGGCGCCAGGGCTGCGCCAATGCGTTTCTCGACCTGCCGGGGCTACGCCAGCACTGCAAACTGAAAAAGGCTGATGAAGGCTGGCTGGAAAGCGCCTGCGAACGGCTGACGCTGTCGTTGCGGGCGGCCCATCGCCTGCTCAAGGTCGCCCGCACCCTGGCCGACCTGGAACAGGTGGAAGCCATCGCCCGCCATCATCTGGCGGAGGCCTTGCAGTACCGCCCTGCTAGCGCGTCCTAGGCAACGCCAGAAGCAGCCCCGCCACTTCCATCACCTCATCCATCACCGCTTCAGCTGACTCAACGGAGGGTTTGAGCAACAAGTCATCGGCATAGCCCATCGCTACGGCAAAGAGTTGTCGCGCAGCGCGCTTGGGCGACTCACAGCGAAACACCTTGGCTGCCACACCGTGCTCGATGATCTCGGCGAGCATGGCTTGCCATTGGGCGTTGATCACCAGGTAAGCCTGGGCCAATGGCTCGTCATGCATGGCTTCGTCCCAGGCATCCAGCCATAGCGCCCAACCGGCGTCTGCCGTGGAGGGCAGGCAGTCACGCAGGAACCCTTCGAGGGCTTCCAATGGCGGCAGATCCACCAGCGGCGCCCTCACCTCGTCCAGTTGCTCGTTGGCGAACCGCACGAACGCTTCGCGGCGCAGCTCTTTCCAGTCGCTGAAGTAGTGATAGACGTGGCTGCGGGACAGCCCGGCATGCTCCGCCAGGTCGCGGGTGGAAACATCGGCAAACCCTTTGCTGCGAAACAGCTCCAGGGCGGCGGCGATGATCTGGTCTTTACGGTCGATACGCGACATGAGGCTTTTCCTTCAGGCACCGGCAGATCGACGGCGCTTGCTTTTTGAGCGGTCGCTCAAAGATACTTGAGCAGTCGCTCAATAATAGCGTTTATCTCACTCTCGGTGCACCCCATGTCATCCGTAACACCCCAGATCCTGATCGAAGAAAGCAAAAAGATCGGGCAACAATCCGCCAGCCAAACCCTCAAGGCGATCGCCAAGGCCTATCCCGGCAAGTTGTTCTGCACCTTGTCGCTGGTGGCCCTGGAGAACGCATTGCTGCTGGCCTACCCACTGTTTGCGGGGTTCGCGGTGGACTCGATCATCCGCGGCGATGCCGGCAGCGCGCTGTTCTACGCCGCCGTGGTGCTGGCGTTCTGGGTGGTCGGGGCGGCGCGACGGGCGCTGGATACGCGCACCTTCACCCGTATCTACGCGGACCTTGCGGTGCCGGTGATTCTCAACCAGCGCCTGCAAAACCACAGCACTTCCCGGGCGGCGGCGCGGGTGGTGCTGGCGCGGGACTTTGTCGACTTCTTCGAAAAACACGTGCCGATCATCGCGACGGCGCTGGTTTCCATCGTCGGTGCAGCAGTGATGCTGTTGGTGATCGAGCCGTGGATAGGCCTGGCGTGCCTGACCGCGCTGGTGCTGTGCACAACCTTGTTGCCACGTTTCGCCCGGCGCAATCAGGAACTGCATGAGCGCTTGAATGACCGCCTGGAAAAGGAAATCGGCCTGGTGGAAAGGGTCGGCGCACAGACCTTGCAGCGCCACTACCAGGTGCTGTCACGCCTGCGCATCTGGCTGTCGGACCGCGAGGCCGCAGCGTTCCTGTTTATCGGCACGCTGGCGGCGCTGTTGTTTGTGGTCGCCATCAGCCAGTTGGCGCTGTCGCCGGCGGTCAAGGCCGGCCATGTGTATGCGGTGATGACTTACCTGTGGACCTTTGTCAGCAGCCTGGATGAAGCGCCAGGGATGGTCGACCAACTGGCGCGACTCAAGGACATTGGCAAGCGTGTGGACCCGGGGCTGGGCGACCGATCCGACGTTTGACGCGTCGGGTCGGCCGTCATCGCGGGCAAGCCCGGCTCCCACAGTGGACCGCGTACTCCAGAACAACACGGTCAACTGTGGGAGCGGGCTTGCCCGCGATGAGGCCCGAACAGTCAATCAACGAAACCGGTCAACCTCATGCCGCAAGCCCGCCGCCAGGGTCTCCAGTTCCTTGGCGGTGATCGCCAGGTTGGACACCACTTCACGCTGCTCGCTGTTGGCCAGGGCGATGCTCTGCAAGTTGCTGCTCAGCAGGGTCGCCGTGCTGCTCTGCTCCTGGGTCGCCGTGGTAATGGCCGCAAACTGCTGGCCCGCCGAGCGGCTTTGCTCGTCGATCCGCGCCAGCGCAGAGGCGACGTCAGCGTTGCGAGCCAGGCCTTCCTGCATCAGCACGTTGCCTTGTTCCATGGTGCTGATGGCGTTGCCGGTTTCCTGCTGGATACTCTGGATCATCCCGGAAATCTCATCCGTGGCCTGACGAGTGCGCGATGCGAGGTTGCGCACTTCATCGGCCACCACCGCAAACCCGCGCCCCTGCTCACCGGCCCGCGCCGCTTCGATGGCTGCGTTGAGCGCCAGCAGGTTGGTCTGTTCGGCAATCGCGGTGATTACGCCAACAATCCCGCCGATCTCCTGGGAGCGCTGGCCCAGGGTGTTGATCACCGTGGCGGTGCTGTTCAGCGCGGTGGCGATGTGTTCCAGGGACGACGAAGCTTCCTGCATCGAGGTGCGGCCGATCCTGGTTTGCTGGGCGTTGTCCTGGGCCAGGCGCTCGGTGTTGCCCATGTTGTCGGCAATGTTCAGCGAGGTGGCGCTGAACTCTTCCACCGCGCCGGCCATGCTGGTGATCTCGCCGGACTGTTGCTCCATGCCTTCGTACGCACCGCCGGACAACCCCGACAGTGCCTGGGCGCGGCTGTTCACGTCTTCAGCCGCCTTGCGGATATGCGACACCATGGTCGACAGCGCTTCGCCCATCTGGTTGAAACTGCGGGCTAGTTGGCCGATTTCATCATGGCTGGAAACGTTCAGCCGTGCGCTCAAATCACCGGCCCCCAAGGCTTCTGCCTGACGCACCAGGTCGCCCAACGGCTGCAACTTGCTGCGCAGCAACCAGACCGCCGCGCCCACCGCCAGCAGCATCGCGAGCAAGCTGCCGATCGCCAGGCGAAGCCCCACCGACCAGGTCACCGCGCGAATTTCGGCTTTCGGCATGCTCGCCACCACCGACCACGGGCCGCCTTCAAACGGCACGGCAACGCTGTAGAAATCTTCGTTCTTGTCGCTCCAGAAACGGCCTTTTCCAGGTTTGGCGGCCAGGTCGAGCATCACCGGAATCGACTGATCCAGCGCCTGCACGCCAGCGGGCGGTACCAGCCAGTGCTTCTGTTCGTCCAGCAGCGCCAGGGAACCGGTCTGGCCGATGCGGAAACGCTTGAGGTTGTCGAACTGGGCGTTCTGCGCATCGGTGTAGTCGAAGCCGACAAACAGCACCGCAATCACTTTGCCGCTGGCGTCCCGCACCGGGCTGTACTGGGTCATGTAGGAGCGATCGAACAACACCGCACGGCCAACGTAGCCTTGCCCGCCCAGCAAACGTTGATAGGCCGGATGCTGGTGATCCAGCGCCGTACCGATGGCGCGGCTGCCATCCTGCTTGGTCAGGGAGGTGCTGACGCGGATAAAGTCCTCGCCGCTGCGTACGAACAAGGTCGCCACGCCGCCGGACATCTGCTTGAACTCATCGACTTCAGCGAAGTTGTTGTTGAGCACTTCCTCGCCCAGGTACAGGCCCGGCGTCTGCACGCCCGCCACCGTCACCGGTTGCTCAGGGCGCGTACTCAAGCCGGCGCTGAAGCGCTTTTCAAACAGCCCGCTCAAACGCTGGGTACTTTCGCGCAAGGTGCTGTGGAAGGTATTGAGCTGGTCGGCCAGCAAGCGGGCCTCGCTGGCCAGGTGCTCCTCGCGGGTGTCGAGGTTGGCGGAGTCCAGCGAACGCAACGCGAATACCGTGCTGCCGCTGATGACGACAGCCAGTATCACGGCGAGGGCAAGCCCCAGTTGAGAGGCAATCCGGGCGCGAGGTTGAGACATGAAGGCTCCTGGCCGAGGCCAGGATCATCCTGATCTCATAGCGCTGCTCGGCAAAATTCTAATAGGGGAAACGTTGCAGAACGGTAGTTCCAACAACCCTACTTCGGCGGGCAGGCTCAATACTTGAGCGAATCACAGGGGTATCGCGCAAACGATTGCTGGCCGGTGCGCAATCCACTCAGTCGAGGCGCTCGACCTGGGGCAATTCCATGGCCTGCACTTCGCCCTGGAGAAAGTCACCCAGCCGTCGCAAACGCTCGCCACCCGGCCGGGTCTTCGGCCACACCAGATAGTAATTTTCCCCACTGGCCACAGCGGTGGGCCATGGCAGACTCAGGCGGCCCTGGGCCACGTCTTCGGCCACCATCAGCAAGTCGCCCATGGACACGCCGTACCCTCGGGCGGCGGCGATCATGCCCAACTCCAAGGTGTCGAACACCTGCCCGCCCTTGAGCGAAACCTGGGATGACAGCCCCATGCGCTCCAGCCAGTTGCGCCAGTCACGCCGGTCCGGCGTCGGGTGCAGCAGTTCGGCAGAGGCCAGGCGCGCAACGTCCCAGGGTCCGTCGCTCAACAGGTTCGGCGCGCCCACCGGAATCAGCAACTCCGGAAACAGGTAGCTGGCTTCCCAGTCCGGCGGGAAATGCCCGTTGCTCAGCAACACCGCGCAATCGAATGGTTCCTGGTTGAAATCCACCTCATCGACGCTCATCCAGGCGCTGGTCAGTTGCACTTCATTGCCCGGCTGCAGGTGCCGGAAGCGACTGAGGCGCGCCAGCAGCCAGCGCATGGTCAGGGTGGACGGCGCCTTCATGCGCAAGATGTCGTCCTCGGCATTCAAGGTATGGCAGGCGCGCTCCAGGGCCGCAAAGCCTTCACGCACGCCCGGCAGCAACAGGCGCGCCGCCTCTGTGAGTTGCAAGGTGCGGCCGCTGCGCTGGAACAGGCGGCAGGCGAAATGCTCTTCCAGGGTACGAATGTGCCGGCTCACCGCACTTTGGGTGATCGACAACTCTTCCGCCGCGCGGGTGAACGAGTTGTAGCGGGACGCAGCTTCAAACGCGCGCAAGGCGTAAAGAGGAGGAAGACGACGAGACATGGCGAAAACTCCGACGGCGCAATATCGAAACCCTACCAGAATCATTAAGGCATGAGTTTTAATCATGCGAACCATCGGATTTATCCCTTTGTGCAATGCGCTGTGGGCGCCGAGAATCAACCCTTCCACCCTTCCCTGACTTTTTGAGCGTGATGATCATGCAGCATCCTGCACGTACCGAACTCTGGGCCATTCTGCGGCTGTCAGGGCCGCTGATTGCCTCACAGTTGGCCCACATGCTGATGGTGCTGACCGACACCCTGATGATGGCCCGCCTGAGCCCCGAGGCCCTGGCCGGCGGAGGCCTGGGGGCGGCGAGCTATTCGTTCGTGTCGATTTTCTGCATCGGCGTGATCGCTGCCGTGGGCACGCTGGTCGCGATCCGCCAGGGCGCCGGCGACATCGAAGGCGCCACCCGCCTGACCCAGGCCGGGCTATGGCTGGCCTGGTTGATGGCGCTGGTGGCTGGTTTGCTGCTATGGAACCTCAAGCCAGTGCTGCTGATGTTCGGCCAGACCGAAACCAACGTCGCGTCCGCCGGCCAGTTCCTGACCATCCTGCCGTTCGCCCTGCCCGGCTACCTGACGTTCATGGCCCTGCGCGGCTTCACCAGTGCTATCGGCAAGGCCACGCCGGTGATGGTGATCAGCCTGGGCGGCACGGTGATCAACTACCTGCTCAACCACGCGTTGATCGAAGGCATGTTCGGCCTGCCGAAACTCGGGCTGGTGGGCATTGGCCTGGTCACCGCCATCGTTGCCAACTGCATGGCCCTGGCGCTGATCTGGTACATCAAATACAACCGTGCCTACGACGCGTATCCGCTGCGCAAGGGTTTGCTGCGGCCCAACCTGCACTACCTGCGGGAACTGTGGCGCCTGGGCCTGCCGATTGGTGGCACCTATGCGGTGGAAGTCGGGCTCTTTGCGTTCGCCGCGCTGTGCATGGGCACTATGGGCAGCACGCAGCTGGCTGCGCACCAGATCGCCCTGCAGATCGTGTCGGTGGCGTTCATGGTGCCGGCGGGCATGTCGTACGCGATCACCATGCGTATCGGCCAGCATTATGGTGCCGGGCAGTTGCTGGAAGCGCGGCTGGCCGGGCGAGTTGGCATAGGCTTTGGCGCAGTGGTGATGCTGGGCTTTGCAGCGGTGCTGTGGTTGTTCTCGCACCAACTGATCAGCCTGTTCCTCGACCAGCATGACCCGGCGTTTCGCGACGTGATCAACCTCGCCGTCAGCCTGCTGGCGGTGGCCGCATGGTTTGAGCTGTTCGACGGCGTGCAGACCATCGCCATGGGCTGCATTCGCGGACTCAAGGATGCCAAGACCACCTTCCTGGTCGGGCTGGGTTGCTACTGGCTGATCGGCGCACCGGCCGCATGGTTGATGGCATTCAATCTCGGCTGGGGGCCTACGGGCGTTTGGTGGGGCCTGGCCCTGGGCCTGGCGTGCGCGGCAGTCAGCCTGACCTGGGCGTTTGAACGGAAGATGAAGCGGATGATTCGCCAGGAGCCTGAAACCCATCGCGGATTTCAAGCCGCGCAGCCTGAGTAACGACTGTACTCGGTCAAATGTGGGAGCGGGCTTGCTCGCGAATGCGGTGGGTCAGCCATGCATTGGTTGGCTGAAAT
>NZ_JBSVWQ010000085.1:0-24074 GCF_054071215.1 Pseudomonas sp. SDO5522_S412
AGTCACAGGTGTATTGGCTGACCCACCGCATTCGCGAGCAAGCCCGCTCCCACATTTGATTGGATTGCCAGGTACAGAGTCTCTTCAGCGCTGGAAATGCAGCGGCAACCCCTGGCAACTGTCGTGCACGCGCCCGTCGTGCCAGGCCAGGTGGCCGGACACAAGCGTGGTGCTGACGCTGTGCCGGAAGCTGCGCCCCGCAAAGGGCGTCCAGCCGCAACGGGCCAGGATCGGCTGGCTGCTGACGGGTTTGCCGTGAGGCTCGGGTTGGATCAGCACCAGGTCGGCCCAATAGCCTTCGCGCAGGTAGCCACGGTCGGGGATCGCAAACAGGTCCGCGACCCGATGGCTGGTTTTCGCCACCAGCGTGGTCAGCGGCAGCAGGCCGTCGGCGACCAATTCCAGCAGCGCCGGCAGGGCGTGTTGCACCAGCGGCAAGCCTGACGGCGCTTCGCGATAGGGCAGCTGTTTTTGCGCCCAGGTGTGCGGCGCATGGTCACTGCCAATTACATCCAGACGATCACTCAACAATGCCAGGCGCAGGGCGTTGCGGTCGGCGCGTGTCTTGATCGCCGGGTTGCATTTGATCTGGTGGCCGAGGCGGGCGTAGTCGCGGTCATCGAACAAGAGGTGATGCAGGCAGACCTCCGCCGTGATGCGTTTTTGCGCCAGGGGTTTATCTTCGAACAGCACCAATTCCCGGGCGCTGGTGATGTGCAACACATGCAGGCGCGTGCCGTGCCGCTTGGCCAGTTCCACCGCCAGGGACGAGGAGCGATAGCAGGCCTCGG
Organism: Pseudomonas sp. SDO5522_S412; assembly: GCF_054071215.1. NCBI lineage: Bacteria > Pseudomonadati > Pseudomonadota > Gammaproteobacteria > Pseudomonadales > Pseudomonadaceae > Pseudomonas > Pseudomonas sp. SDO5522_S412. Next base: position 792 of record NZ_JBSVWQ010000085.1, read on the forward strand.
CATCGCGGATCAGCGGGTGCGCCACGGCAGGAATGTGCTCACCGAAACGCTCGCGCATCCTTTGCTCGCTGGTGTGGATGCTGGGGGTGTGCTCGCAGTGGGCCAGGAGAATGGTCGGCACCTCGGCGAACAGACGCTCGAGGATCTTCGGATCATCCACCAGCATATTGCCGGTAGACGCACCCATGAACACTTTGACCCCGGCGACTTCCCGCGGGTCCAGCGCGGCGACGGTGTCGAGGTTGTCGTTGCTCACTCCGAAGTGAAAGCCATAGTTGGCCACCGAATGCAGCGCCGCGCGGCGCTTCTTGTCGGCCAGGGCATCCAGGTTCAGGGTCGCCGGGTTGGTGTTGGGCATGTCCATGAAACTGGTGATTCCACCCGCCACCGCCGCGCGGGACTCGCTGTAGAAGCTGCCTTTGTCCGGCGCGCCGGGCTCTCGGAAGTGCACCTGGTCGTCGATCATTCCCGGCAGCAGCCACTGGCCTTGGGCGTCGATTTCCACGGTGGCGTTGGCGTTGTCGATGCTGCCGGCGATCTTCTCGATACGGCCATTGGCGACCAGCAGGTCAGCCTCGAATTCCTCGCCTTCGTTCACCAGGCGGGCGTTGCGGATCAGCAGGCGGCTCATGGTCAGAACTCGTTTTGCAGGGCTTTGTAACCCAGTACCAGGTCGACGTTGGTGCGCGCCACGTCTTCGGAAAACTCCGAAGCGCTGACACTCACCGGCGGGAACTGGGACAGGTCGGTGTTGGGGCCGATGCGGGTGGTGGAGGGCACGTAGAACGCGTCGGGCAAATCGCGGCCGTCGACTACAGAGTTGTGCCGCACCACGCAGCCATCGCCGACGACGCAGTTGAACAGCACGCTGTTGAAGCCGATGAACACCCGGTCACCAACGGTGCAGGGCCCGTGGACGATGGAGCGGTGGGCGATGGAGGTGAACTCGCCGATGGTTACGGCGGCGCCGGATTTGGAGTGGATCACCACGCCGTCCTGGATATTCGAATTGGCACCGATGGTGATCGGGTCCATGTCACCGTTGGCGTCGACTTCGTCGGCGCGGATCACCGCGTAAGGGCCGACAAATACGTTTTCGCCGATGATCACCTTGCCGCAGATGATTGCGGTTTTGTCGACGTAGGCCGATTCGGCAATCACGGGCAGATCGCCGGAAGGGTTCTTGCGGATCATGGGTCAGGTTCCTTGAGAGGCGCGGTGATGATGTTTACGTGATGGCCGTCGATGGCGTTGTAGAAGCAGGTGGGCCGGCCGGTGTGGCAGGCCGGGCCTTGCTGGTCGACGATCAGCAATACCGCGTCGCCGTCGCAATCCAGGCGGGCCTCCACCAGCAGTTGCCAGTGGCCGGAGGTTTCGCCCTTGCGCCACAGTTGCTGGCGCGAGCGGGACCAGTAGCAGACGTGCCCGGTGGCCAGGGTTTCGTCGAGGGCCTGGCGGTTCATCCAGGCCAGCATCAACACTTCGCCGCTGCCGTGTTGCTGGGCGATGGCGGCGATCAGGCCATCGCTGTTCCACGGCAGGGCGTCGAGCACGCTATCGAGTGGAAAGCGGCTGCCGATGGCAGCCTCTTCCAGGTCAAGCATGCTCAGGCTCATGGCTTGCTCAGGGCCGCGCACAGGGTGTTGAGGTTGTATTCGAACAGGCCGGTAAAGGTGCTGGCCGGACCTTCTGCGGCCAGGGCGTCCGAATACAGCGTGCCGCCGATCTGCGCGCCGCTTTCGTCAGCGATCTGCTGGAGCAGACGCGAGTCCTTGATGTTTTCCATGAACACGGCCTTGACCTTGTCCTTGCGGATCTGGGTGATCAGCGTGGCGACTTCGGCGGCCGACGGTTCACGTTCGGTAGACAGGCCTTGAGGCGACAGGAACTCGATACCGTAGGCCTGGCCCAGGTAGCCGAAGGCGTCATGAGAGGTGACGATGCGACGGTTACCCGGTGGCAGCGCGCCAAACTTGGCCTTGGCTTCAGCCAGCAGGCGGTAGATTTCTTTCAGGTACACCTGGCTGTTGTGCTCGTAGTCGGCCTTGTTGGCCGGGTCGGCAGCGATCAGCGCCTTGGTGATGTTGTTCACGTAGATAACGGTGTTGGCCAGGTTGTGCCAGGCGTGCGGGTCGGGGATGGTTTCGCCGTCCTCTTCCATGGTGTGGGAGAGCACGCCTTTGCTCGCAGTGACCACAGTGGCCTTGGTCTCGGTGCTGGTGATCAGGCGATCCAGCCACGGCTCGAAGCCCAGGCCGTTCTTGATGATCACCTTGGCCTTGAGCAGGGCCTTGGCATCGTCCGGTGTTGGTTCGTAGGTGTGGGCGTCGGCGTCGGGGCCGACCATGTTGCTGATCTGGATATGATCGCCACCGACCTGGTGGGTCATGTCGTCAAGAATACTGAAGCTGGTAACCACCTGAAGCTTGTCGGCAGCCTGGGCCGTCGCGAACGACAGCGGCAGCAACACACTGAACAGCACGAGTAGAGCGCGCATCGGGAAACACCTCATTGGGATGTAAGCAAAGGCGGGCGGCGCAGCAAGCCGTGCACCGGACCGAAGACCACGGACAGCAGGTACCAGCCGCCAGCCACCAGCACAATTGCCGGGCCGCTGGGCAGCGAGTAGTAGAACGACAGCAACAAGCCAAGCCATACCGACAGGCATCCCAGCACCGCTGATATGGCGATCAACACCGGCAGGCGCCGGCTCCAGAAACGTGAAGCAATCGCCGGCAACATCATCAGGCCGACCACCATCAACGCGCCGATGGCCTGGAAACCGATCACCAGGTTCAGCACCACCAGCGTCAGGAACAGGCCGTGGGCCAGCGGGCCGAGGCGGCTGACGGTTTGCAGGAACAGCGGGTCGAGGGTGTCCAGCAGCAGCGGTTTGTAGATCACCACCATGGCGATCAGGCTGAAGCCCGAGACCCAGAGCATGCCGGTGAGGGTCGGGCCGTCTACCGCCAGGGCCGAGCCGAACAGCAGGTGCAGCAGGTCCAGGCGTTTTCCGGCGAGGCCGAGGATCAGCACGCCGCTGGCCAGGGAGATCGGGTAGATGGCGGCGAGGCTGGCGTCTTCCTTCAGCCCGGTGCGACGGGTAATCCAGGCGGCGAGGCCGGCCATGCTCAGGCCGGCGCCCAGGCCGCCGATGGTCAGCGCGGGCAAACTCAGGCCGGCAAACCAGAAGCCCAGGGCGGCGCCGGGCAGGATGCCGTGGGACACCGCGTCACCGATCAGGCTCATGCGGCGCAGGATCAGGAACACCCCAAGCGGCGCCGTGCTGCATGCCAATACCAGACCGCCGACGAGCGCGCGGCGCATGAAAACGAAATCGAGAAACGGCATCCACAGGTGGGCGGCGAAGTGCATCAGGCCACCTGCATTTGCGGCTGCGGGCGGATCAGTTCTTTGCTGGAGCCGAACACGCAGCCACTGCTTTTGATCTGCACCACTTGCTGGGTGTGTTGGCGTACGGAGCCGAGGTCATGGCACACCACGACCACCGTGCGGCCTGCGTCGTGCCAGGCGTGGATGTGTTTCCAGCACAGCGCCTGGCCGTCTTCGTCGAGGGCGGCGTGGGGTTCGTCCAGCAGCAATATCGGCGACTCGGCCAGGCTCATGCGGGCGAGCAGGGCGCGTTGCAGTTCGCCGCCCGACAAGGCCATCAACGGCCGATGCTCCAGGCCACTGAGGCACCAGTCTTCGAGCACGGCGCTCAGGCGTTCGGTACGTTGTTGCGGGGTTTGCTTGCTGCCCCAAAAACCGGCGGCCACCAATTCTTCGAGGCTGATAGGAAACTGGCGATCGAGGTTCTGTTGCTGGGGCAAAAACGACAGGCCACCTCGGCGTGGAACATCGATCGTCACTTTCCCCGCCAGTGGCTTCTGCAATCCGGCGATAACTTTCAGCAGGCTGCTTTTGCCTGTGCCGTTGGCGCCGATGATGCCGGTAAGGCTGCCTTTTTCCAGGGTGAAATCCACGGCGGGGGTCAGTGGTTGGCCGGGAGCGCCCCAGCGCAAAGCGGTGCAGGTGATCATTCGGAAGGTCTCGTCCAGCGGCTTTCGGCCACGGCATCGTGCGCGTGAAGGCTTTCGGCGTGGATCACTTTCAAGTGGAAGGCATTGACCGCATCCGAGCGTTTCAAGGCGAGGTTCAGGCGGCGGGCGGCGTCTTCGCAGAACATCAGGTTCTGCCCGTTGGCCAGGGCGAAGGCTTGTTCGTCTGCACGCTTTACGGCGGTTTGCACGGCAGTGCCGAGGGCGGCTTCGGTTTCGTCGATCAACTGGGTCAGCGGCAGTGTTGGCTGATCGCCTTGAAGCCGGACCTGCAACAGCGCGCTGCTGCGCTGGCTGTGGGGCGTGGCGACGATGCCGTTTGCGCTGCCGAGCCAGGTCAGTACGTCTTCGTGCTGCAGCGGTGTGCCGGCAAAGTCCTCGATAAATTGCTGCTGAATCAATTGCCTGGCGAGGGCAGCGGAGCAAGGGCAGGTTGAAGAGTAAGTAACGTCAATTTTTAGTTCCACGTGGAACATCTGGTTTTCCAGGCGCGCCTCGATGCTTACCGGGTAGCTTTTCCAGCCGGCCAACGGGCTGACCAGCGCCGGGCGTTTCAGCAGCAGACCTGCATGAATCCGCAGATAGGCATTTGTGGATAAACCTTCATGACTGTCGAGAAAACGTTGCAATACACTGCGCAGCAGTGCTGGCGTAAGTGGTTGCTGTTCAAGCATTTCCAGCGCCAGGTAAAGCCGTGACATATGAATGCCACGGGCCTCGCCGTCGTCCAGGCTGACGCCGGCATCAGCCGTGGCGCTAAGGCTTTGGCCGTCGATCAGAATGGGCAGGGCAATGCCGCACATGCCCACCCAATCGAGCGGCAAGGCTTGGCGTGAAGCCTGCGCGGCGATATCGGGCAGAGTCAGCGCGTTCATGAGCAGGTCCATCGTTGGAAATAAAAAGACATGTTATATTATTACAATTGAAACGACGAAAGTTTTTCTGTTCTGTCTTTTATTCAGTCATGTCGAGTACGGAAGCTCCTTTATTTGCGGTGTAAGTCATGCACAGACGTCAACTCCTCAACCTGCTGCTGGCCAGTGCGGTGTTCACCTTGCCCTTGGGCGTGTCTGCCGCGCAGATCCGCAATGCACGGCTGTGGCGGTCGGATAACAAGCTGCGGCTGGTGCTGGACCTCAGCGGCCCGGTGCAATACAAGACCTTCACCCTGACCGCGCCGGAGCGGTTGATCATCGATTTGAGCGGCGCGAAGCTGACCGGTGATTTCAGCCAACTGGCCCTGACCAACAGCGGCATTACCTCGATTCGCTCGGGGCATTTCGGGCAGGGCGATACGCGGATCGTGCTGGATTTGAAGGCGCCGATGCAGCTCAACAGCTTTCTCCTGCCGCCGCAGGATGGCCAGGGCCACCGCCTCGTGCTGGACCTGACCAGTGCCACTCATGCGCCTATGCAAATCGCTGCGGCACCGGCCGCGTTGGCTGCACCCGTGCCGGCGCCGGTGGACAGGGCTCATCCGAAACGCGACATCATCGTGGTGGTCGACCCTGGGCACGGCGGCAAGGATCCCGGCGCGATTGGCTCAAAGGGCCAGCGCGAAAAAGACGTGGTGCTGTCCATCGCCCAATTGCTGGCCAAGCGTCTGAAGCGCGAGAAGGGCTTCGATGTGAAGCTGGTGCGCAACGACGACTTCTTCGTGCCGCTGCGTAAACGTGTGGACATCGCCCGTCAGCACAAAGCCGACATGTTTATCTCGGTACACGCCGATGCCGCGCCACGGCTTACCGCATCCGGCGCCTCTGTCTATGCGCTGTCTGAAGGCGGCGCCACCTCCGCCACTGCACGGTTCATGGCGCAGCGGGAAAACGGCGCCGACCTCTTGGGCGCCACCACCTTGCTCAATCTCAAGGACAAGGACCCGATGCTCGCCGGGGTGATTCTCGACATGTCGATGAACGCCACCATCGCCTCCAGCCTGCAACTGGGCAGCTCGGTACTGGGCAGCCTGCAAAGCATCACCACGCTGCATCAAAAACGCGTGGAACAGGCCGGCTTTGCGGTGCTCAAGTCGCCGGACGTGCCGTCGATCCTGGTGGAAACCGGGTTTATCTCCAACACCCAGGACGCCCAGCGACTGGTCACCGCGCGCCATCAACAGGCGGTGGCAGACGGTTTATTTGAAGGGTTGAAAAATTACTTCCAGAAGAACCCGCCGATGAACAGCTACATGGCCTGGGTTCAGGAACAAAAAACCGGCCAGGTCTAACAGCCGGTGATTCGACTACAGGTGAACTTGGCGCTGGCACCACCGGAACTGGAAAACCGGTTGAGGGTGGTCCAGCCCACTCGCCGCGTGTAGCCCACCCACGCCTCACCATCGGAAGCCAACCCGGTAAAGAACGTCAGTTGCCCGTAGCGGCTGCTGGTCTGTGCCCAATAGCGTTTTCCGATCACTTCAAAGCCCCGCAAATACGTAGTGCTGCCTGCCGTCGCGACGCTGTAGGCATTGCCCTGGGCGTCGACGCACGCCAGCAGGTTGGCGCTGCGGGTGCAGTTGGCCAGCAGGCTGGGCACCTGGGCGTTGGCCAGGCTCGCCAGCATCAGCAACACAGCACACAGCAGGTATTTCATAGAGGCTCTCGGGGCGTTATTCGGCTGCCAGCATTGCGCCCTTCGTCGTCACGAGCAAGGGGGATTGGCTTATTTGCATTGTTATACTATAACATTAAAAGACAGCCTGACCCGTGAACCACCTCCGATGACCGAACAAGACCTTCTCGACCAACCCTGCGCCGACTACATGAATGAAGCCCAGCAAGGTTTCTTCCGCGAGCTGCTGCTGGCCCAGCGCAACGAGCTGCAAGCGCGTATCGACGCTGAATTCATGGTGCTGCGCGAACAGGAGCCCAACAGCGATCCCGCCGATGTCGGCAGCGCCGAAGAACAGCGCCAATGGCAACTGCGCCTGCTGGAGCGCGAAAAAAAGCTGTTGGACAAGATCGACGAAGCCCTGGAACGCCTGGCCCGCGGTGAATACGGCTGGTGCCGTGAAACCTGCGAACCCATCGGCCTCAAGCGCCTGCTGCTGCGCCCCACGGCCACCCTGTGTATCGAAGCCAAAGAACGTGAAGAGCTGCGCGAACGCCATCAACGGGCGATTTGACCGGCCAACCCTGATGAGGAATACCTGATGCCCAATCGTCTCCCCGTTACTGTGCTGTCCGGATTCCTCGGCGCCGGCAAAAGCACGCTGCTCAACTACGTCCTGCGCAACCGCGAAAACCTGCGGGTGGCGGTGATCGTCAACGACATGAGCGAAATCAACATCGATGGCAGTGAGGTCCAGCGCGACGTCACCCTCAATCGCGCCGAAGAAAAACTGGTGGAGATGAGCAACGGCTGCATCTGCTGCACCTTGCGCGAAGACTTGCTGGAAGAAGTCGGAAAGCTCGCCAAGGAAGGTCGGTTCGATTACCTGTTGATCGAGTCCACCGGTATCTCCGAGCCGCTGCCAGTGGCCGAAACCTTCACCTTTCGCGACGAAGACGGCCAGAGCCTGGCGGACATTGCCCGGCTCGACACCATGGTCACCGTGGTCGACGGCATGAACTTCCTGCTCGACTACCAGGCTGCCGAAAGCCTGGCGTCCCGGGGCGAAACCCTCGGTGAAGAGGACGAGCGCTCGATCACCGACCTGCTGATCGAGCAGATCGAATTTGCGGATGTGATCCTCATCAGCAAGATCGACCTGATCAGCAGCAGTGAGCGCGAGGAGTTGATGGCGATCCTGGAGCGCTTGAACTCCCAGGCTGAAATCATCCCGATGGTCATGGGCGAAGTGCCGTTGGCGAAGATCCTCAACACCGGCCGTTTCGACTTCGAGCGTGCTTCCCAGGCGCCGGGCTGGTTGCAGGAACTGCGTGGCGAACACCTGCCGGAAACCGAAGAGTACGGCATCGCCTCCACCGCCTATCGCGCCCGCCGCCCGTTCCACCCGCAGCGGTTTTTCGACTTTATCGACCGGCCTTGGGTGAATGGAAAACTGCTGCGCTCCAAGGGCTTTTTCTGGCTGGCCAGCAAACACGAGGACGCCGGTAGCTGGTCCCAGGCTGGCGGCCTGATGCGCCATGGGTTTGCCGGGCGCTGGTGGCGTTTCGTGCCGAAAACCCAGTGGCCCCAGGACGAGGAAGGCATCGCCGCAATCATGAAAAACTGGCAACTGAGCACCGGCGATTGCCGGCAGGAGCTGGTGTTTATCGGCCAGAACATCGACTTCGCCCAGATGACCGCCGAGCTGGACGCTTGTTTGCTGACCGACGATGAAATGGCCACGGGTGTCGAAGGTTGGCGCTTGTTGGCCGATCCCTTTGGCCCTTGGTTCGAAGAGGCTGCCTGATGCTGGCACCGACCCTGAAACTGCGCCCGGTGGTACGCCAGACCCACGGCGAAACCCCGGCCGTGCTCACCGATATCCTTGAGGACGGCGTGAACCTAGCGGTGTGGCAGCGTCAGTTGCCCCTGCACATCGCCGAGTTCGGCGCGTTACTGGTGGCACTCAATGAGCCATTGGCCGAGTCGCTGGTGGTTGAACTGAACAGCGAAGACGCCGAGCCAAACCTGCAGGAATTTGCATCAGGTTGCCGTGATCTTGAAGGCTACGAAGGCTTTATCGCCGATGTGTCGTGGCTGGTCAGCGCCTTTGCCTGTTTGCTGGGAGCCAAGCGTATCGGTGTGCGTTTGCGGCTATTGGACAAGGCCATGTGCCCGCGTTTTCATGTGGATCATGTGCCGGTGCGGCTGATCACTACCTACGCCGGCATTGGCAGCCAATGGCTACGCGAAGGTGTGATGGAGCGGCGGCACCTGAGCCAGGCGAGTGCTGAGCCGGAAGAATGCATTGAGCAAATCCACTGCGGTGAAGTGGCGTTGCTCAAGGGCGAAAAATGGCACGGCAACGAAGGCTTTGGCCTGATCCACCGCTCGCCGCCGCTGCAAGCGGATCAACGACGGTTGATTCTGACGCTGGATTGGTTGGCGTAACCGGGTAGGATCGAACCTCTCTACACGGTCTGAATGATGTCCACCATGCTGCAGAACATTCCCACCCACGTGATTGCCGGGCCCCTGGGCGCCGGCAAGACCAGCCTGATCAAGCACCTGCTGGCCCAGCGCCCGGCCAACGAGCGTTGGGCGGTGTTGATCAATGAGTTCGGGCAGATTGGCCTGGATGCCGCGTTGCTCACCCGTGATGACGACGGGATTGCCCTCGGTGAAGTGGCGGGTGGCTGCCTGTGTTGCGTCAACGGGGCGCCGTTTCAGGTAGGACTGGGGCGTTTGTTGCGTAAGGCCAGGCCCGACCGGCTGTTTATCGAGCCGTCCGGCTTGGGGCATCCGGCTCAATTGCTCAAGCAGCTGCGGGAAGCACCCTGGCAGCAGGTACTGGCGGTGCAGCCGTGCGTGCTGGTACTGGATGCCCAGGCGTTGGCGGCGGGTAAACCTTTACCCAATGCCCAACGGGAGGCATTAGCCAGCGCCGGGCTGTTGGTATTGAACAAGAATGAAGCCTTAAGTGATGCGCAGCGCCTGTTGATTCAAGGACAACTGCCCGACCGGCCGATCTATTGGACGCAGCAGGCGCAACTGCCCTTGGCCCGGTTACCGGGTGTGAATGCTCAAGCGGCAGCGGCTGTGGATAATTTCGAGTTGCCCAAAGGCCTGGGGCAAATGCCGGCCATCTGGACGGATCCGGCATCGCCGATCTGCCTCAGCCAGGGCCAGGAGGATGGCTGGAGCATTGGCTGGCGCTGGCATCCGAGTCAGCGATTCGACGCGCGGCGCATTCAGCAATGGCTGCAATCGTTGGACTGGCGACGGGCAAAACTGGTTATCCACAGCCTGGATGGCTGGGCATCGGCCAACGCTGTGGATAACGCAGCATTGGCCTGGCAGCCCAGCGAATGGCGGCGGGATTCGCGTATCGAATTGATCTTCAGCGAAGTGCAGGACGTTGCGCAGTTACAGGGTGGGTTAACCGCTTGCCGTCAGTGACGGGTCTTGCTGTTGCCATGCTCCTGGCGCCACTGGCTTAGCTCAATGATCTCGGCGCTGGGCAATGGCGTCTTGATCTCGAACGGGTAGGGCGCCAACTCGATTTGCGCGCTGTGGGCGCCGAATTGGGTGATGGTCCCCGGGTGCCGCGTTTCGCCGGTCACGGTGAATTCGAAGTTGTAGATCCGTGCCAGGCGCCGCCGCCCGCTGGCATCTTTCACAAAACCGATGCGCTTCAACGCCACGGCGCCATCGAGCAGCTCGATGTCGAGCTTGGCGCAGTGCTGCTTGACCCGTTCCAGCGCCCGCTCGCGCAGGCCGTGGTTGTGCCACAGCCAGGCGGCACCGGTCGCCAGCAGCATCAGCACGAAGATATTTCCGAGGGTCAGCATTCGATGAACTCCAACAAAGTAGGGCCAGCTTAACTGCGTCTCCGGTCTGTCGTACAGGCCGCGTTTAGTCGCATACTGCGCAGCCAGAATATCAACGGCTTTACGGAAATCCCCTGCATGAAACGTACGCCCCATCTGCTTGCGATCCAGTCTCATGTGGTCTTCGGCCACGCCGGAAACAGCGCCGCCGTGTTCCCCATGCAACGGGTCGGGGTGAACGTGTGGCCGCTCAATACGGTGCAGTTCTCCAACCACACTCAGTATGGTCAGTGGGCGGGAGAAGTGTTGGCGCCGCAGCAAATTCCTGCGCTGGTGGAAGGCATCGCGGCGATTGGCGAGCTGGGCAACTGTGATGCAGTGCTGTCGGGCTACCTGGGCAGTGCGGCACAGGGCCGGGCGATCCTCACCGGCGTGGCGCGGATCAAGGCGATCAACCCCAAGGCTCTTTACCTGTGTGACCCGGTGATGGGGCATCCGGAAAAAGGCTGCATCGTGCCCCAGGAGGTCAGCGACTTCCTGCTGGAGGAAGCGGCGGCGATGGCCGACTTCCTGTGCCCCAACCAGCTGGAGCTGGACAGCTTTGCCGGGCGCAAGCCGCAGTCGCTGTTCGATTGCCTGGGGATGGCCCGTGCGTTACTGGCCCGCGGGCCGAAAGCGGTGTTGGTCAAGCACCTGGATTATCCCGGCAAGCTGCCGGACGGCTTCGAAATGCTGTTGGTGACGGCTGAAGGCAGCTGGCACCTGCGTCGGCCACTGCTGGCATTCCCGCGTCAGCCGGTGGGCGTGGGCGACCTGACGTCGGGCCTGTTCCTGGCGCGGGTGTTGTTGGGGGATAGCCTGGTGGCGGCCTTTGAGTTCACTGCTGCAGCGGTGCATGAAGTACTGCTGGAAACCCAGGCGTGCGCCAGCTATGAGCTGGAGCTGGTGCGCGCCCAGGACCGGATTGCCCATCCGCGAGTTCGCTTCGAGGCAACCCCAATCGGGCTGTAGGACTATTCCTGATTGAGCGACGCAAAGGGCGTCCGTTACTACCGGCCGTCTTTTTGCCCTCTGCGTTCATCAAGGAAGATCATGTCGTTATCCCTGCTCCATTCGCCACGGGCATTTATCGCATTGGCCCTGGTTACGCTGCTCAGTGGTTGCAGCGTCCACGGTACCTATCCTGACGCAGCCGAGCCCGATGCGGCGAAGCTGCGGTTCATCCCCAACACCACCAACAGCACCCTTTTTGTCTATGACGCACAGCACTGCATGGGTGAGACCACAGGCATTCTCAACAACATGTTCCTGGTGGACACCAAGCGGCGGGTAGACATGCTTGTGCCGCCACCGCCCACGGCTCGTGGGCTGCTGGAGATCAAGCTGGCGCCCGGAAAGGACACTATGTTGATGATCAACACCAACGGCAGCTCCTATGTCTGTGGCAAAGCGTTCAATCTAACGCCCAAGGCGGGTGAAGAGTACGAAGTGACCTTCGAATTGCAGGGCCGCCAATGCAGCACGCTGCTCCAGCGTCTTACGCGATTGGACGGCAAGGACGTGCGGATCCCGCAGCCGCTGTTCGAGACCGGCATGCCGTCTTGCGAGGGCAAAGGTCCGATATTCGGCAAGTTGTTACCGGATACTCCGCAGCGAATGGTGTTGATTGATCGCATTCTTGACGAGCGTGCGCAGTCGATCACGGCCATCGTGTCAGAGAATAAAGTCGACCGAATGCAAACCTCGCCTCAAGAGCTTGATGAGTTGATCAGCAAGCGCAAGGCGTTGATGGGCTCGTATACCTTGCCGCCGGACTATTGGAACCAGTTTCGGCAGAACTACGAACTGTCGAATCAAGAGTCTGCCGGTCGTCTGGCCCGGGCTCTGGGGTTTTACACTGAGGTGTACCGCCAGCGCCTGCGGGGAACTGAGGATGCCGTCCTGGAGCAATGGATGCAGCCTACGGACAGTGCGATCAAATCGCGCGTAGCGGAGAACGACAAGCTTATGGTGCAGTACTACGTGAATACCCGAAAGAGCGTGACGATGGAGGTGGTCAATCACCATATGGAGCGCATGGCCCAGTTGGACCAGCGCTTTGATGTGTGTGCGCACTTTGACAAGTGCTCGCGTTACTAAGCGGTCATCCAGAAACCTGGCGGGCTCTTACGGGCCGTCTGCCTTGATTTCCTGATAGCGCTTTTCCAGCTCCTGGCGAATCTGCCGGCGCTGTTGAGCCTGGACAAACCGGCGCTTGTCTTCGCTGTTCTGCGGTTGCAGCGGCGGCACGGCGGCCGGTTTGCGCTGGTCATCCACCGCGACCATCGTGAAGAAGCAGCTATTGGTGTGGCGTACCGAACGCTCACGGATGTTCTCGGTGACCACCTTGATCCCCACTTCCATCGATGTGTTGCCGGTGTAGTTGACCGAGGCCAGGAAGGTCACCAGCTCGCCGACATGGATCGGCTCGCGAAAAATCACCTGGTCCACCGACAACGTCACCACATAGCGCCCGGCATAACGGCTGGCGCAGGCGTAGGCCACTTCGTCGAGGTACTTGAGCAGCGTGCCGCCGTGCACATTGCCAGAGAAGTTGGCCATGTCAGGGGTCATCAATACTGTCATCGACAGCTGGGCGTTTCCGGGTTCCATAGCACACTCACGGGTTGTAGGCATTGGGTGGGGAGGCACCTCTGCGGGTGCTGGAATCTTTGCAGAGCCATTCATAACGGGACGCTGGGCCCCGGCTTGCCGTCACGCCTGGGGCGATCTGTTTCCATATATTGCACCGGCTTTCTGCCGCAAGTCGCGGTGTTACCCTTCAAAAGCCCGTCTCAAAGGCAATTCTTACGATCAAGGCAGACTTTTCTTTCCGTTCATTGCGACCTTTCGGGGTGCATGCGTGGAAATGGGAAAAGCGCCAGTACCCCTCAAGGAGCCCCTCGCCATGCACGCCATCAGCTTTATCCAGGACCTGGCCGTGATCATGCTGGTGGCCGGGGTGGTGACGATCCTGTTCCATCGGCTCAAGCAGCCGGTGGTGTTGGGGTATATCGTCGCCGGCTTCATCATCGGCCCGCACACCCCACCGTTTGGCCTGATCCACGACGAAGACACGATCAAGACCCTGGCCGAGCTTGGGGTGATCTTCCTGATGTTCTGCCTGGGCCTTGAGTTCAGCCTGCGCAAGCTGTTCAAGGTTGGCGCCACCGCCTTTATCGCGGCGTTCCTCGAAATCATCCTGATGATCTGGATCGGCTACGAAATCGGCCGCTGGTTCGACTGGAACACCATGGACTCGCTGTTCCTGGGCGCGATCCTGGCGATTTCCTCGACCACCATCATCGTCAAGGCGCTCAATGACCTGAAGATGAAAAACCAGCGCTTTGCCCAGCTGATTTTCGGGGTGCTGATCGTCGAAGACATCCTCGGCATCGGCATCATCGCCTTGCTGTCGAGCATTGCCGTCAGCGGCACGGTCAGCTCCGGCGAGGTGTTCTCCACCGTCGGCAAGCTCTCGCTGTTCATGATTGTCGCACTGGTGATCGGGATTTTGCTGGTGCCACGCCTGCTGGAGTACGTGGCCAAATTCGAAAGCAACGAGATGCTGCTGATCACCGTGCTGGGCCTGTGCTTCGGTTTCTGCCTGTTGGTGGTCAAGCTGGAATACAGCATGGTGCTGGGGGCATTCCTGATCGGCGCGATCATGGCTGAATCCCGGCAATTGCTGAAGATTGAGCGCCTGATCGAACCGGTTCGCGACATGTTCAGCGCGATCTTCTTTGTCGCCATTGGTTTGATGATCGACCCGCAGATCCTCCTGCAATACGCCTGGCCGATTGCGGTGATTACCGTGGCCGTGGTGCTGGGCAAGATGTTGTCCTGTGGGTTGGGGGCGTTTATTGCGGGTAACGATGGCCGCACTTCATTGCGAGTGGGGATGGGGCTGTCACAGATCGGCGAATTTTCATTCATCATCGCCGCGCTGGGGATGACGTTGCAGGTCACCAGCGACTTCCTGTATCCGGTGGCGGTGGCTGTTTCTGCGATTACCACACTGCTCACACCCTATCTGATCCGTGGCGCAGACCCGCTGTCGCTGAAGATTGCCGCAGTCATGCCCAAGCGCATGAGTCGGGTGTTCGGGATGTATGGCGAGTGGCTGCGCAGCATTCAGCCCCAGGGCGAGGGTGCGATGCTGGCGTCGATGATCCGCAAGATCATTCTGCAGGTGGGGGTGAACCTGGCGCTGGTGGTGGCGATCTTCTTTGCCGGCAGCTTTTTCGCGGCGCGTATTGGCAGCTACCTGGAAGGCTGGGTCAGCGATCCGAGCTGGCAGAAGGCATTGATCTGGGGTGGGGCGTTGCTGCTGTCGCTGCCGTTTTTGATTGCGGCGTACCGCAAGCTCAAGGCGCTGTCGATGCTGCTGGCGGAGATGAGCGTGAAGCCGGAAATGGCCGGGCGCCACACTCAGCGCGTGCGCCGGGTGATCGCCGAAGTGATCCCGATTCTTTCGCTGCTGGTGATTTTCCTGCTATTGGCAGCCTTGTCGGCCAGTATCCTGCCGACCAACAAGTTGCTGGTGCTGATCGCCGTGGTGACGGCCGCGGTGGCCGCCGTGCTCTGGCGCTGGTTCATCCGCGTGCATACGCGGATGCAGGTCGCCTTGCTGGAGACCCTGGATAACCATAAGGATACGCCGGAGCACTGAGTGGGTCGCAGAGGGCTGCTTCGCAGCCCAGCGCGAGCTAGCTCGCTCGCCACAACAAGCGCCCTCGGCACACAGGGGTCTCAGCTTTCCAGCCAGACGTCTCGTGCCCAGTGCCACACCGATTCCCAGGTTTCTTCGGTGACGAGCTCTTCTTCGCCGGACCACAGCACCACGGTGCCGTCTTCCTCGACGCAGTAGTAGTCGTCGCCGTCCTGGCAGATCGGGATCATGCTGCGGTCAACACCGGCATCCCAGGCGTTGGCGGCAACGTCCGGCAGGTAGGTGTGGGACTGTGGGTCGGTGACGGTCACCGGCTCCAGGCTGCCGTAGACCACATCGCTGACGGTCAGCAGAAATTCACGGAAGACGAACGGAATATCGATGAACAGTTGTTCCTCGATTTCCACCAGTTGATCTTCGTCAGGCAGCTCCAGAGGAACCGGTACCGGTTCGTTGGCTTCACGCAATTGTTCGATAACTTCTTCCACGGCCGGGATCCTCTTGCTAGATGGCGCGGTTTATAGGGGCGTTTTATACAGTAGCTCGCTATAAGTGCAACCGTGAAATAGAAAACCCCGGACAAGTCCGGGGTTTTTGTTACTGCGTACTCAAAGCGGGCAGGGATCAGCCGTTCTGGCGGATACCGGCGACCAGCCAAGGCTGGTTTTCGCCTTGTGGGCGTTCCATGTTCCAGCTTTCGCTGAACACTTCGCCCTGGTCGAAACGCGAGGTCTTCGACACACCGCTGAAGGTCAGGGTGGCGATGGTCTTGTCGGCGCGGTCATCCACACCTTCAAGCTGCACTTTCAGGTCGTCGATGTAGGTCGACTGGAAGCCGTCGCCCAGGTCGGCACGTTCGCGCTTGAGGAACTCCAGCAGTTGCGGGGTCACGAACTCGGCGATCTTGTCCATTTCGTTGGCGTCCCAGTGCTGCTGCAGGGACTGGAAGTGGCTGCGGGCCGCTTCGACGAAGCGCTCTTCGTTGAACCAGGCGGGTGCGTTGATCACCGGACGAGCGGCAGCAGGAGCAGCCGAACCGCCGAAGATCGAACCCATGGCAGCAGGCTTTTGCTCGAACACTTCACGCTGCATCGGCGCGCCGGCTGGAGCCATGTGCTCCTGTTGCTTGCGGCGACGGGCGGCGATAAAGCGGAAGATCAGGAAGGCGATGACCGCCATGATCAGGATGTCGAAGATCTGCATGCCCTGGAAGCCGCCGCCCATGAACATGGAGGCGAGCAGGCCGCCGGCCGCGATACCGGCCAGAGGGCCCAACCAGCGCGAAGCACCGCCAGCCTTGGCAGCAGCGCCTGCGGCACCGGCAGCGCCAGCGGTCGCAGCTGCGCCGCCCATGCCGCCGCCGGATGGGGCCATTTGGCTGGTCTGGTGGCTCGGCGCCGAGCCCATGGATTTGCCGCCACCGAAGCGCTTGGCGTTGGCGTCGAGGCTCATCGTCAGGCCGATGCACAACGCCATGGCGATGCTAAGAAAACGTTTCATAAAGGGAATTCCCATTTGTGGATTGCACGCGCGCCATGTTGCACAGGTGTGATGTCAGTGGCTAGCGGCATAGTGTTTCGGGCTTTTGCGTAGGGCCAATACCGAATCGTCTGTAGGACTTATTACAGATATTGGCCCCACCGCTGCCAAATACAAGGGTGGGGCAACATCCTTCATGTTCTACAGTTGTTTCAGATTGCTTCGAGCTTGGCGTAGCCCATCATCAGCCACTTGCTGCCTTCGGCGAAGTTCACCTGCACCCTGGCCTGGGCACCGGCGCCTTCGAAGTTGAGGATCACGCCTTCGCCGAAGATCGCGTGCTTGACCTGTTGGCCAAGGCTGAACGGCGTCTCGGGGATTTCCGAACCAGCGAACATGCTGCTGGAGTTCTGCTGCTGGCCGCCGCCGAACGGTCGGCTGACGCTGTTGGACAGGCGCACTTCCTGAATCAGCCCTTTCGGCACTTCACGTACGAAGCGCGACACCTTGTTGTAGGTCTCACTGCCGTACAGGCGCCGGGTTTCGGCGTAGGTCATCACCAGGTTCTGCATCGCCCGGGTGATGCCCACGTAGGCCAGGCGGCGTTCCTCCTCAAGGCGGCCGGGTTCTTCCAGGCTCATCTTGTGGGGGAACAGGCCTTCTTCCATGCCCACCAGGAACACGTAGGGGAATTCCAGGCCCTTGGCACTGTGCAAGGTCATCAGCTGAATGCTGTCTTCATGCTCATCAGCCTGGGTGTCGCCGGCTTCCAGGGAAGCGTGGCCGAGGAATGCCGCCAGTGGCGTCAGGTCTTCGTCTTCTTCGGTGTTTTCGAACGCGCGGGCGGCGCTGACCAGTTCCTCAAGGTTTTCTACCCGGGCCTGGCCTTTCTCGCCTTTTTCCGCTTCGTGGTAGGCGATCAGGCCGGACTGCTCGATCACGGTCTGGGTCATCAGGTGCAGGGGCATTTCCATGCACTTGGCGGCCAGGTTCTCGATCAGCTCGACAAACACACTCAAGGCACCGGCCGCACGGCCGGTCAGGCCCTTGTTGGCGATCAGCAGGCGCATCGCTTCCCACATCGACACATCGCTGTGGCGTGCGTGGTCGCGAATCGCCTCGACGGTCTTCTCGCCGATGCCGCGGGCCGGAATGTTGATCACCCGTTCCAGCGCCGCATCGTTGCCGCGACCTTCCAGCAAGCGCAGGTAGGCCATGGCGTTCTTGATTTCGGCACGTTCGAAGAAGCGCTGGCCACCATAGATGCGATACGGAATGCGCTCGCGCAGCAGGGCCTCTTCCAATACCCGTGATTGGGCGTTGGAGCGGTAGAGAATCGCGATATCGCTGCGGGCCAGGCCGGTTTTCAGGGCGCTTTCGATGGTTTCCACCACGTAGCGCGCTTCATCGTGTTCGTTGAAGGCGGCGTACAGGTTGATCGCTTCGCCTTCGCTGCCGTCGGTCCACAGTTCTTTGCCCAGGCGCCCGGTGTTGTTGGCGATCAAGGCGTTGGCGGCCTTGAGGATCCCGGCGGTGGAGCGGTAGTTCTGTTCCAGGCGGATGGTTTCGGCGTCCGGGAAGTCGTCGCTGTACTGGTAGATGTTCTCGATTTTCGCGCCGCGCCAGCCGTAGATCGACTGGTCGTCGTCGCCCACCACCATCAGGCTGTCGCCGCCCTTGGCCAGCAGGCGCAACCAGGCGTACTGCACGGCGTTGGTATCCTGGAACTCGTCCACCAGGATGTGGCGGAAGCGTTTCTGGTAGTGCGCCAGCAAGCCCGGGTTGTCGCGCCACAAGTCGAGGGCGCGCAGCAGCAGTTCGGAGAAGTCGATGACGCCGGCGCGCTGGCAGGCCACTTCATAGGCTTCATAAATGCTGCGCATGGTGGCCAGGAACAGGTCGCCGCTGGCCTGGATATGTTGCGGGCGCAGGCCTTCATCTTTCTGGCCATTGATAAACCACTGGGCCTGACGGACCGGCCAGCGTTGTTCATCCAGGCCCAGCTCGCGGATCACCCGCTTGACCAGGCGTTGCTGGTCGTCGCTGTCGAGAATCTGGAAGGTCTGGCTCAGGCCGGCTTCCTGCCAATGCGCCCGCAACAGGCGGTGCGCCAGGCCGTGGAAGGTGCCCACCCACATGCCGGCCGGGCTGATGCCCATCAACTGCTCGATGCGATGACGCATCTCGGCAGCGGCCTTGTTGGTGAAGGTCACCGACAGGATGGAATGCGGTGAGGCGTTCTCGACCTGGATCAACCAGGCGATACGGTGCACCAGCACTCGGGTTTTACCGGAGCCAGCACCGGCCAGGACCAACTGACGGCCAACGGGGGCCGCTACGGCCTGGCGTTGGGCATCGTTGAGGGAGTTCAGCAAAAGAGAGAGATCATCGCGCATCGGCGCATTCTAGGGTGCCCGGGGGAGTCGGGCAAATCCCAATGCCGGGTGGTCACGGGAAAACTTCTGCGTCGACACAGGATAAGGCAACAATCTATTCACGGTGATGACCGGTCGGTCATCGCCCACAGCCCGCGCCCTGTCTCACTCAAGCTGTCTGGCTCCAAGGTTTGCGCCTGATTGTCGCGCTGTTTTTATGACTTGGGGCAGTTTGGCCCGAGCGTTTGCTTGTGTATGCTCCGTCGACGTTTCGGGCTCACCATTATAAGAACACTGCCTATGACCCTTAGCATTGACCTGGCGGGACCCTCCGTGGCGCCGGCGCAGGTTATCCGCAAGCACTACGCCATGGAGATGGCGGTGGAGCGCACGCGCCTGCTTTACCAAGGCTCCCTGCTGCCTACTTTATTAATGCTGGTGAATGGACTGGTCTGCGCCTGGTTGCTCTGGAGCCCGCAGCGCTATCTGCTGGACAGCATTTGGCTGGTATGGCTGCTGGCGCTGGTGGCCTTGCGGGTAATTCAGGTGGCGGCGTTCGATTCCGCCATGCCCAGCCGCCAGGCGCAGCCGATCTGGCGACGCATGTTCATGCTGGGCTCAGCCGTTAGCGGCTTGACGCTGGCCAGTGCTGCCATCGCCCTGGTACCGGTGGACAGTTTTGCGCAACAGGCCTGGGTGTTCGGCCTGCTCGGCGCGGCGACCTTGTCCGCCAGTGTGGCCTATGCCGTCAGTCTGCCGGCTTTCCTGTCGTTTGCCGTGCCCTGCCTGGTGCCGGCCATCCTCTATTTATTCTGGAGCGGCGACCCGCAACAGCAAGGCTGGGGTTGCCTGGGGCTGATTCTGCTGGCATCCCTGAGCCTGGTGGCATGGCAGGTCAATCGCCTGATCCAGCGCGGGCTGCTCAGGCGCTTCCAGAACCAGGCGTTGATCGAGCACCTGCAGCAAGCGCAGCAACGCAGCGAGCAACTGAACCAGGAACTGGTGCGTGAGGTGGAGCAGCGGCGCCAGGTCGAACGAGAGTTGCGCGAAGCACAGATCGGCCTGCAGCAACGCGTCGATCAGCGCAGTCAGGAACTGGACGCGGCCAGCCTGGCCCTGAGCAAAAGCGAGGCGCGTCTGGCCATGGCGCTGCAGGCCAGCGAACTGGGGCTGTGGGACTGGAACCTGCAAACCGATGAGGTCCACCACACCCAGCTCAAGGAGTTGTTCGGCCTGGAGCCGGAATACGTCACGGCGATGCTCAGCCACCTCAAGCCACGCCTGCACCCGGACGACTTGCCGCTGCTCAAGCGCGCGCTGGTGGAGCACCTTAAAGGCCGCAGCGAGGACTACCTGGTGGAATACCGGGTGCGCCATGGCGATGGCCATTGGGTATGGATCCAGGACCGTGGCCGCGCCGTGGAGCGCTCGCCCAGTGGACGCGTCACGCGGATGCTCGGCACCCGCCGCGACATCAGCGCCGGCAAGGTCCTGGAAGAACAGCAGCGCCTGGCATCGACGGTGTTCGAGGCGGCCAGCGAAGGCATTGTGATCCTCGACCCGGACTACGTGCTGATAGCCGTCAACCAGGCATTCAGCCGCGTCACCGGCTTCGACATTGACGACATGATCGGGCGCAATGTCGTGGAGCTGCCCAGCAGCCGCGACGCACGGCGCCACTTCCCGGTGATCCGCCAGGCGTTGCTCAGCCACGGCACCTGGCAGGGCGAGCTCGTGGAGACCCGCAAGAACGGCGAACTCTACCCGCAATGGCTGCAACTCAATGTAGTGCGGGATATTCGGGGAAATGTCAGCCATATCGTGGGCTTCTTCGCCGATCTGTCTGCGCGGCGCGAATCCGAGGAGCGCATGCGCTACCTCACGCACTACGACGAATTGACCGGGCTGGCCAACCGCTCGCTGTTCCGCGAGCGGTTGCGCGAAGCCCATCAGCGGGTGCGCCAGGGTGGCCGCAGCCTGGCCTTGCTGCATATCAACCTGGACCGTTTCAAGCTGCTCAACGACAGCCTCGGGCATGAAGTGGCCGACCAGTTGTTGCAGAAAATGGCCCGCCGCTTGATCAACGCCTTGCCTGAGGCCGACACCATAGCGCGGCTCTCTGGCGATGAATTCGCCGTGCTGTTCGACGCCTACGGCAACCTGTCGAGCCTGGCGCGGGTGGCCACGCGGTTGCTGGCCAAGTTGCGGGTGCCGGTGACGGTGGAAGGGCACGAGCTGGTGGTCAGTGCCTCAATGGGCGTCAGCCTGTTGCCCGACAATGCGCGGGAAATATCCGCGCTGGTCAGCCAGTCGAACATGGCCATGCAGCACGCCAAGCACCTGGGCGGTAATAACTTCCAGTTCTACACCGACAGCCTGCAGGCCAGCACCCTGGAACGTTTGCAGCTGGAAAACCAGCTGCGCAAGGCGATTGATGAGCGCCAGCTTACGGTGTTCTACCAACCCAAACTGTGCCTGGCCAGTGGCAAGCTGAATGCGGCCGAAGCATTGATTCGTTGGGAACATCCGCAGTGGGGCATGGTGCCGCCCGGCGACTTTATCGGGCTGGCCGAAGAAACCGGCCTGATCGTGCCGCTGGGGGAGTTCGTGTTGCGCCAGGCGTGCTGGCAGGCTTGTGAATGGCAACGCCAGGGGCTGGCGCCGATTCGGGTGTCGGTCAACCTGTCGGTGCACCAACTGCGCCAGGGCAAGCTGATCAGCCTGGTGCGCCAGGTGCTGGAAGAAACCGGGCTTGATCCGCAATACCTGGAGCTGGAACTGACCGAAAGCCAGCTGCTCGACAGCGTCGAGCACATCATCTCGACCTTCCAGCAACTGCGCGACCTGGGGGTGAAGCTGGCGATTGATGATTTTGGCACCGGTTACTCATCCCTCAGTTACCTCAAGCGCATCCCCGTGGACTACGTGAAGATCGACCAGACGTTCATTCGCGGCCTGGGCCAGGGACGCGAAGATGCCTCGATCACCCGCGCCATCATTGCCATGGCCCACGGGCTGTCGCTAAAGGTGGTGGCCGAGGGTGTGGAAGATCAGCAGCAGCTGGACTTTTTGCGGGATGAGCAGTGCGACGAGGTGCAGGGCTATTTGATCAGTCGGCCGGTGGAAGCGGATGGCTTGGCGGATTTGTTACGAAAAAATGCCGATTTTCCATAGTTGAGCCCAAGCCGCACGCGGGGCTACATCGAGCCTGCCCGCTGAATCAGCGGGCAGCAGCGTGATTAAGTGATGCATCGAACGGGCAAATCGTTAATTCTTGTAGTATAACTACAAGCTTGCTACATCCCTGGCGTCTGCCAATAACAAGAGTCCAGCCCTTTGAACCTGTTGCAACATATCGCCCAGTCGCGCCACCTGTTACGCAAATCGGAACTCAAGGTTGCCGATCACGTGCTGCTTGACCCTGCGGCCGTGATGCACAGTTCCATGGCCGACCTGGCCCACAGCGTGGGCATCAGCGAGCCGACCATCGTGCGCTTCTGCCGCGCCATCGGTTGCTCCGGTTTCCAGGACTTGAAGCTCAAGCTGGCCCAGAGCCTGGCAGCGGGTGCGAGCTTTGGCCAGTTTGCGATCCACGAAGACGATTCCGTCGCCGACTACAGCCTGAAAATCTTCGACACCACCCTGCACACCCTGATGGAAGTGCGCGAAAAGCTCGACCCGGTGGAGCTGCAAAAAGCCGTGACCGCCATGTCCCAGGCCCAGCGCGTGGAGTTCTATGGTTTCGGCGCGTCCGGCGCGGTGGCGGCGGATGCCCAGCACAAGTTCTTCCGTTTGCTGCTGACGGCGGCGGCCTACAGCGACCCGCACATGCAGGCGATGTCGGCGGTGACGTTGAAGCCCAGCGACGTGGCGATCTGCATTTCCCAGTCCGGCCGCTCCAAGGATTTGCTGATCACCGCCAACCTGGTGCGTGAAAGCGGCGCGACCCTGATTACCCTGTGCCCGAGCCAGACGCCATTGGCAGAGCTGTCGACCGTCAACCTGGCGATCGATGTGCACGAGGACACCGAGATCTACACGCCGCTGACCTCGCGTATCGCCCACCTGGTGGTGATCGACGTGCTGGCGATGGGCGTGGCCATGGCGCGCGGCCCGAGCCTGGTCAACCACCTCAAGAGCGTGAAGCGCAGCTTGCGCAGCCTTCGGTTGTCACCCAAGTCCGTAAAAGCCCTCGACGACTGATAGTTTGTACGCGGACCAATTGTGGGAGCGGGCTTGCTCGCGAATGCGGAGTGTCAGTCACTGAATATGCTGGC
>NZ_JBSVWQ010000086.1:0-23775 GCF_054071215.1 Pseudomonas sp. SDO5522_S412
GTGCTAGAGAAAGCGGGGGAAAAGCAAATATTAACAAAAAGAACACACCGTCTTCGCGAGCAAGCCCGCTCCCACATTGACCGAGTTCTCCATAACAATAGGCTGAGCGACCTACCATGACCCAGCAAAACCTCTACCTCGGCATCGACTGCGGCACCCAGGGCACCAAGGCCATCGTGCTGGACGCCAGCAGCGGCAAAGTCCTGGGCCTGGGCGCCGCCAGCCACACGCTGATCAGCGGTGCCAATGGCCGCCGCGAACAGCACACCCAGGAGTGGCTGGACGCGTTTACCGAAGCCACTCACCGCGCCTTGCAACAGGCCGGGGTGGACGGCCAGGACATCCTCGCCATCGGCGTTTCCGGCCAGCAACACGGCCTGGTATTGCTGGATGACCAAGGCCAGGTGCTGCGCCCCGCCAAGCTGTGGTGCGACACCGAAACCGCGCCGGAAAATGATCGCCTGCTGCAACACCTGGGCGGTGAAAGCGGCTCCCTGGAACGCCTCGGCGTGGCCATCGCGCCGGGCTACACCGTGTCCAAGCTGCTGTGGACCCGCGAACAGCACCCGGAGGTGTTCGCACGGATCGCGCATATCCTGCTGCCCCACGACTACCTCAACTACTGGCTCAACGGCCGCGCCTGCGCCGAATACGGCGATGCCTCCGGCACCGGTTATTTCAACGTGCGCACCCGTGAATGGGACCTGGCACTGTTGCGCCACATCGATCCCGACGGGCGCCTGGAAGCTGCGCTGCCCGAGTTGATCGAGGCCAACCAGCCAGTGGGCACCATCCTGCCAGCCATCGCCGAGCGCCTGGGCATCAACCCGAACGCCCGGGTGTCCAGCGGCGGCGGCGACAACATGATGGGCGCCATCGGCACCGGCAATATCGCCCCCGGCGTGATCACCATGAGCCTGGGCTCATCCGGCACCGTGTATGCCTTTGCCGATCAGGCCAACGTCAGCCCGCAGGCGTCGGTCGCGACCTTCTGCTCCTCCAGCGGCGGCTGGCTGCCGTTGATCTGCACCATGAACCTGACCAACGCCACTGGGGTCATCCGCGAGCTGTTCGACCTGGACCTGGCGGCGTTCAACGCGTTGGTGGCCGAGGCACCGATCGGAGCCGACGGCGTGAGCATGCTGCCGTTCCTCAACGGCGAGCGGGTGCCCGCCCTGCCCCACGCCACCGGCAGCCTGCACGGCCTGACCATGACCAACCTGACTCGCGCCAACCTGTGCCGCGCCGTGGTCGAAGGCACCACCTTCGGCCTGCGCTACGGCCTCGACCTGTTGCGCCAGACCGGCCTGCAAAGCCAGAGTATCCGCCTGATCGGCGGCGGCTCGAAAAGCCCGGTGTGGCGGCAGATGGTCGCGGATATCATGAACACCGAAGTGATCTGCACCGAACAAAGCGAAGCCGCGGCCCTGGGCGCGGCGATCCAGGCGGCGTGGTGCCAGTCCGGTGAAAGCCTGGCGCAGCTGTGCCAGCGTTGCGTCAGCGTCGACGCGGCCAGCCGCACGCTGCCCCACGCCGACAGCGTCAGCGCCTACCAGCAGGCTTATGAGCGTTATCAACAGCACGTGGCATCCCTTTAAGAGCGAACGAATATGTATTTGGTATGTGGCGAAGCGCTGTTTGATTTTTTCAGCGAGGACGATGCCAGCGGCAAGGCATCCAGGGTCAATTACAAGGCGATTGCCGGCGGCTCGCCGTTCAACGTCGCGGTAGGTTTGCGTCGACTGGGAATCGACGCGGGCTTTTTCGCCGGGATCTCCGACGACTATCTGGGCCGGCGCCTGTTGCAGGTGCTCAAGGACGAAGGCGTGGGCGAGGATTACCTCGTGGAATTCTCAGCGCCCACCACCCTGGCAATGGTCGCAGTGGGCGCCAACGGTTCACCGCAATACAGCTTTCGCGGTGAAGGCTGCGCTGACCGCCAGTTGCAACTTGAGCATCTGCCCGTGTTGGGTGACGAAGTGCGTGGCGTGCACATCGGCTCGTTCTCACTGGTGGTGCAGCCGATTGCCGACACCCTGCTGGCCCTGGTCCGCCGGGAAAGCGGCAAACGCCTGATCAGCCTCGACCCCAACGTACGCCTGAACCCCGAGCCGAACATCGAGCTATGGCGCGCCCGCGTGGCCGAGCTGGTCAAGCATGCCGACCTGATCAAGGTCAGTGACGAAGACCTGCACCTGCTCTACCCCGGCCAAACACCGGAAAGCGTCCTGCAGGGCTGGTTGCAGCACCGTTGCCAACTGGTGTTCCTGACCCGCGGCGGCGACGGCGCGACGGTGTTCAGCCGCCAGCACGGCAGCTGGTCGGCCCCGGCGGTCAAGGTGGTCATGGCGGACACGGTTGGGGCTGGCGATACCTTCCAGGCCGCGTTGATTGCCTGGCTGACCGAGCAGCGACTGGACTCGGTGGAGGGCCTGCAACAGCTGACCCGGGAGCAGATCAGCAGCATGCTCACCTTCGCTATCCGCGCCGCGGCACTCACCTGCAGCAAGACCGGTCCGGACCTGCCCTATCGTCGTCAGTTGGACTGACAAATACGCGGCAAAAAATCAATATGCCACTATGTAAGCCACGTATCACGTGGCTTACAGCCCTGCGGTTATCTGTCCGAAAATCCTGCATTGTGTAAAAAACTGTACTAGACCCAAGAAACATGTGCAGTTTTTATAACAAAAACAGGGCAGATCCATGCGCAATAAACGGACTTTTCAGCCTCGCGCCGTGTTGGCTGTCGGCATCCTCTCACTGCATTACCTGGCCCCCCAACAAGCCCTGGCGGCTTGCGTGCTCACCCCGGGTCCTGGCAACGATGCCTACACCTGCGACAGCGGGAGCAGTCCGACTGGGCTTACGGACCTTGCCGGCAATAACACCCTGACCCTGCCCGCAGGCGGCACGGGCACCATCAACGGCAATATCACTTTCGGCGCCGGCACTGATTTTGTCGACATGAACTCCGGGCGCATTGTCGGGAGTATCACCCAGGGCGACGGTGCCGATCGCTTCCAGATCAGCGCCGGCACCGTGACCGGTGCGGTTTCCCAGGGCAACGGCATCGATGATTTCGTGATGAGCGGCGGGCAGATCCAGTCCCTGGCCCAGGGCGATGGCCGCGACACGTTCCTGATGACCGGCGGCACCATCGTCGGCGCCTTCGAGGATGGCGACGTGGCCCGGCAAACCGCAGGCACCATCGGCCGGGTCGACATGAAGCTCGACAACAACATCTACGACATGTCCGGCGGGTCGATCCTCGGCAACCTGGTGACCGGTTTCGGCACGGATACCATCATCGTCTCCGGCGGCAGCATCGGCGGCAATATCAGCACCAGTGGCGGCAACGACAGCATTACCGTCAGTGGCGGCGTGATCAACGGCGAGATCCGCGCCAGTGTCGGCAACGACACACTCAACTGGCTGAATGGCGGCCAGATCAAGTCCGCGGTGCTGATGGGCGATGGCGACGACACCGCGCTGCTCAGCGGCCTCAACGAAAACCTGCTCGGCACGACGCCTTCGATTGACGGCGGCCTGGGCAACGACCAACTGACCTTCGACAACACCACTTCCAGCACCGCCGCCCGCTATATCGGCTGGGAAACGGTCAACCTCAACAACAACGCGCGTTTCGACCTGGCCGGCGACTTTTTCCTCGGCGACAGTGCCAGCAATACCGGCACCTTCAACATCGATGGCAGCAGCACCCTGGGCGTGACGCAAGGCAGTATCCGCCCCTACACCGCAGGCGCACTGGCCACCCTGAATAATGCCGGCACCATCGACATGACCAGCCGCAGCAACAGCGCCACCGATACGTTGACGGTGTACGGCAACTACGTCGGCAACAATGGGCAGCTTTGGTTGCAAACCGTGCTGGGCGACGAGAACTCGGCCACCGACAAACTGATTGTGTCTGACGGGACCATCAGCGGGCACACACAAATGACCGTGAGCAATCTCGGCGGCCTGGGCGGTCTCACGCAAAACAGCGGGATCGAAGTGGTGCAAGCCCTCAACGGCGCCACCAGCAGCACCGATGCGTTTGCCCTGAAAGGCTCGGTATCCGCCGGAGCTTATGAGTATCTGCTGTTCAAAGGGGGTGTCACCGCCGGCACGGAAAATAACTGGTACTTGCGTTCGTCGGTGGTCGCCGTGCAGCCACCGGTGGTGCCACCTGTCCCGCCGACGCCACCGGTGGTGGTGCCCGTGCCGCCGATCCCGCCAGTGCCGCCCGTGGTCGCGCCGGATGAACCGCCCGTGGAGCCACCGACCTCGCAACCCGTCGCCCCGGTGGAGCCCCCTGCTCCACCGCCCAGCCAGGTCGCGGCTGCCACCTCGCCGGAGTCGGCAGCGAGCAACCCGGTGTTGCCTGCCGCCATCGCCGGGGCCGAGCCGATCCCGTTGTATCGCCTGGAGGTGCCGGTGTACTCGGTGGTCGTCCCGGCCGCGCAGTTGATGACCCTGCAAGCCCTCGGCACCTTCCACGACCGCCAGGGCGAACAAAGCCTGCTCAGCGAGACCGGACCGGTTCCGGCGGGCTGGGGCCGTGCCTATGGCAGTGACTTCAACAAGAGCTGGTCGGGTACGGTATCGCCGAGCTTCGACGGTTCCATCAAGGGCTATCAAGTGGGCCATGACCTCTACGCCTCCGAGACCAGCGGCGGACAGCTCCAGCGTTTCGGCCTGTTCATCGGCCAAAGCCGCCTGCAAGGTGACATCAAGGGCTTTTCAATGGGCTTCCAGGACAACCGCTCCGGGCGGGTCAAGCTGGATGGCGATAACTTCGGCGCCTACTGGACCCTCACCGATCCCAAGGGCTGGTACGTTGACCTGGTGGCCATGGGCACGCGCTTCGACGGTGACAGCAAGTCCGACCGTGACGTGAAGATCGACAACAAGGGCCACGCCCTGGCCCTCTCGGCGGAAGCCGGCTACCCGATTACCGTCTCCGAACACTGGGTGGTGGAACCCCAGGTGCAGGTGATCAACCAGCAGATTGACATGGACCACCAGAATGACGGCATCTCCAAGGTTTCATTCGACTCCCAGGACTACTGGACCGGCCGCCTCGGTGCACGCCTGAAGGGGCGTTACCTGGTGCAGAACACCCCGATCGAACCGTATGTACGAGCCAACGCCTGGCGCACCTTCGGTGGCAGTGACACGGTGACCTACGACGACGTGGACCGGATTAAAACCGATCACAAGTCATCCACTGCCGACCTCGGTGTGGGCGTTGTCGCCAAGTTGTCGTCCACCGTCAGCGTGTACCTGGCGGCGGACTACAACACCCAACTGGACAGCAACACGCTGGAGGGTTTCAGCGGTAACGCCGGGGTACGCATGAGCTGGTAGGCTCACGCCTCCCGGGGGCAGGTAACCGCGCGGGCAACGATGGCGCCCACCACCGCACCCGCTATCGGTGCCGCCCAGAATAGCCACAACTGCATCAGGTATTCCCCGCCGGCAAACAATGCCGGCCCGGTGCTGCGCGCCGGGTTGACCGAGGTGTTGGTGACGGGGATGGCCACCAGGTGAATCAGCGTCAGGGTCAGGCCAATGGCAATCGGCGCAAACCCGACAGCCGCACCCGGGCCGGTGACACGCATGATGATGAACACAAAAAAGAACGTCGCCACCGCCTCGACCACCAACGCGGCCAGCAGGCTGTACTGCCCGGGGCTCAATTGGCCATAGCCGTTGGCGGCGAAAGCACCCACTTCAAACCCCGGACGGCCACTGGCGATCAGAGCCAACACGGCGGCGGCGACTATCGCACCGGCCACCTGGGCAATGATGTACGGCACCACGTCCCCCCCCGGCATCCGGCGCCCCACCCACAAACCGATGGTCACCGCCGGGTTGAAGTGCGCACCGGAAATACTGCCCACCGCGTAGGCCATGGTCAGCACCGTCAAGCCAAAGGCCAGGGCGACACCGGCAAAGCCGATCCCAAGCTCCGGAAACGCCGCGGCCAGTATCGCGCTGCCGCACCCGCCGAAGGTCAACCAGAACGTCCCAAGAAATTCTGCTGCGATTTTCTTTTGCAAACCAACTCCACCCAATGCCAACGCCATCCGATTGATGGACCCGGCGGCGACGTTAGCAAGCGGGGTTAACCGGCTCGTATCAGACTTTTCCGGTTAAAGCGCGCGAGATATCGACGGTGCTGAAGATGAAGCTTTTGTCAGTAAAGCCTCACTTAATCGATGGTTAATCCCCCGGGACGACAGTTGAATCGACCGCACTCGCACGGCTCCAGCCGTTGCCCAGGGCGGCCGCGGCTCATCACGTTGTTGAGCCTGCGAACGACTTGCGGAGAAACACCATGAAACTGCGTACGTTAATGCTCGGCGCTGCACTGGCCCTGACGGCTGTAACGGGGATGGCGCAGGCTGACACCGCACCCGTCATCACGCCTTACCACTACGGCGAGAAGATGGATGTGCAGAAGGTACTTGCCATGCACGAACCCGACACCAATGTCTGCAAAGTGATCAATGCCGATATCAAGTTCGTGGACAGCCAAGGGAAAGTCCAGGACGTGGGTTATCGCAAAATGTCCGAGGCGTGTGATTTCCAGAACTGATGTGATTGCAGCGCCGTTGCAGGGGTGAGCGAGCTCGCTCCTGCGGTCGCCAGGCGTTACCCTTGCCGGCCGCTTCACGGCCGAAAGGATCACGGAAACGGCGTTGGGCCTGGCATTTATCCAGGCCCGCAAGTCTTCACTGACTGAAGCTCAACCGTCCGTTTAATAGAAAGGACGTGCGCCGGCTCGTTTGAGGGCCGGGGCCTGGGTGTGGGTATGCTTGAGGTCTTCACGCAACTCGGTAATCAAGTTGCAGATCGCCCGACTGCTGTCGAGCTTGTTGGCGCAAATGCCGGTGACCACCAGGTCGACCCGGTCATGATCGATCTCGTGATAGACCTTGACCGTCAGCGAGGCGTCCGACGCCTTGGTGACTTCACAGCGCTTGGGCAGAAAACTTCCTTCAATGATGCCGCGTAGTTCCAGATCCGAAAGCATGGCCGACCTCTCCTTTTATGAGATTGCCAATCGATTGTTATCAATATTCTTATTGCTGGCGACCGTGATCAGACGTTCACCTTTTTGCGCCTTGCCAGCCCTGGCAGACGGCTTCACGTACCCAGCCTACTAGGCCGTTCAGAGTTGCGTTGGATCCTTTCCTCATAAGCGACAACGTTACTTATATAAGTTACGTGGCAGACCGCCATTAACCCGTTCGTTTGGGGGATCAGCAGCGGTATTTGTTGCTCATTCAGAGTTGTAACAGGATCTTATGAAGCATTAAACATGCCGTCGGGCATGGCCTGCCAAGGCCCAGGAAAATCGGCATATTCGAACAAAGTACCGGCCACCGACTCATGCATCCTGCAATAAGCACCGGTTGGCGTCATGCAAATTGAAAGACTGTAAAAACAAGCGCCTTCCCGAAACTATTTCCAGCGGAAATAAACACCCTCCAAACGGGTGGCTGCGACTAACATTAAATTTTCATTAGATTAAACGTTTAATCTGCTTGAGCCGCGATTCGTTCGGCAACATGTCGCAAACTATCAAAGTTAATATTGGCCCCCGAGTTGATCGCCACCCATGTTTGTCCCTGGATCCCGGTCTTCGCGACATGCTTGCGGATACCCGCCACCGCCAGCGCCCCCGAAGGTTCGGTAATTGATCGCGTATCGTCGTAGATCAGCTTGATGGCGCTGCACAGTTCGTCATTGCTGACGGTGATCACCTCATCCACGTGGTGTCGGCAGATTTCAAAACCATGGGCGCCTATCTGGGCCACGGCAGTCCCGTCGGCAAAGCTGTCGACGCTCGGCAGCACCACCCGGCTCCCTGCGCGCAAGGCTGCCAGCAGGCAACTGGAGCCTTCGGGCTCGACGCCGACGATGCGCACTTCGGGGCGCAGGTATTTGACGTAGGCCGCGATACCGGCGATCAACCCGCCGCCGCCCACGGGGACAAAGATCGCGTCCAGCGGGCCCTGCTGTTGGCGCAGCACTTCCATGCCCACGGTGCCCTGCCCGGCAATCACGTCCGGGTCGTCGAACGGCGAGACAAAGGTGCTGCCGGTGGCCTCGGCCAGTTGCAACGCGTGGGCCAGGGCAAACGGAAAGCTGGCCCCATGCAACACCGCCTCGCCGCCTCGGGAGCGCACGCCCAACACTTTCAACTCCGGGGTGCTGCACGGCATCACAATCGTCGCCTTGATCCCCAACTCCCGCGCCGCCAATGCCACGCCCTGGGCATGATTACCCGCAGAAGCAGTGATCACGCCCCGCGCCTTTTGCTCGGCACTGAGCTGCATCAGTTTGTTGTAGGCGCCTCGAATCTTGAAGGAAAAGGTCGGTTGCAGGTCTTCGCGCTTGAGCAGGATCTGATTGCCCAGCAATGCCGACAGCGCCGGCGCCACCTGCAACGGCGTACGCACCGCCAGGTCGTAGACCGGGGCGGCCAGGATCTTCTTCACATAGTGCTCAAGCAATCCCGAATCCTGGGGCTGGCTCGCGGGGCGGGTACTCATGGATGTCTCCTGGGTGTTTGCAGGGCCCTGGAGACGGAAAAACAAAACCCGCCTCTAGGGCGGGTTTGGGTACAGCCGAGCGCTATCCCGCCAAATGAGGAATGGCGGTAATAATGCTTGGCTGGCAACGAAAGGTTTGAAATGTCATGAATCAAAATTAACCGGCGCCACCGGGCAAGTCAATGGCGAAACGCCAGGCTTTACGTAGAGCATACGAAACGTATACGCTTTGTATATCAACTCGACACAGTGAAGCTCATGGGCATCGTCAAGATCACCGACCAATTGCACGAACAACTCCGTCTGGCCAGCGCCACCATGGACCGTTCCATCAACGCCCAGGCCGAGTTCTGGATCAAGATCGGCCTGCTCGCCGAACTCAATCCACACCTGGCCTATAACGACCTGATCAACAAACTGTTGCTGGACAAGCCCGACCTGATCCGGGGGCGCAGCGAATGATCAAGACCACCGAACAACTTGCCGTGATGCGCGAATCCGGTCGCCTGTTGGCCCAGGTGTTTACCATGCTCGACGGTTTTGTCGCCGCCGGCCAGTCGACCCTGGAGATCGACAGCGCGGTGGAAGCCTTCATCCGCAATGACCTGCAATCGCGACCGGCGAGCCTGGGCCAGTACGACTATCCCTTCTGCATCAATACCTCGATCAACGAGGTGGTGTGCCATGGCATGCCCAGCGCCAAGGCCGTGCTCAAGGACGGCGACATCGTCAACATCGACATCACCCTGGAGAAAGGCGGCTATATCGCCGACTCCAGCAAGATGTACATGATCGGCAATGTCTCGCCCAAGGCCCGGCGCCTGGTGGAAATGACCTTTGAAGCGATGTGGGCCGGCATCCGCCAGGTCAAGCCCGGCGCACGCCTGGGGGATATCGGCTACGCCATCCAGAACCATGCCCAGAGCAACGGCTACAGCGTGGTGCGTGAATATTGCGGGCATGGCATTGGCCGCGAGATGCACGAGGACCCGCAGATCCTGCACTTCGGCCGCCCCGGTACCGGGCTCGAACTGCGTGAAGGCATGGTGTTTACCATTGAGCCGATGCTCAACCAGGGCAGCGCCAAGGTGCGCAGCTTGAAGGATGGCTGGACGGTGGTGACGCGGGACAACAGCTTGTCGGCACAGTGGGAACATACCGTGGCGGTGACGCGGGATGGGTTTGAGGTGCTGACGTTGCAGCCCTGAATGCTGGAGCGAGATAACTCGCTCCAGCTACTGATAGCGCTTATATCGGGGTAATGACCTGCTTGAACAAGCCTTTGAGCTCCTCATTCCCGGAGTCCACCAAATGGTTGTCGTCGAAATACAATGGCACACCGCCCTTGGACCCCATGCAGCGCCCGTTCGGGCATAGGTAGGGCGTCGGATCAATGACTGTGGCATTGCACTGTTTCGCGGCAGCCTCGATCGCATGCACGGCAATGCGGTTTCGTTGCTCGTAAGCGCTCAAGGAAATCGAAATGTCCGATGTGCTCTGAAAGATTCGCTTATGCAGGTTCAAGCCTTTGTAGATACTGAAGGGCATTTCTGGAATAGGCTTGATGATATACACCGGATGGTTTTCAGCGATAGAACACACGGTCCTGGTGTATTCGGCGGTGTAGGTATCGACAAATGCCTGGCCGGCAAGATGCTCCTGGCCGGGGAAGTAAATACGATAGCTGTTGCCCCTGCTCGAATCCGAATACAGCGATGCACGACTGAACAGAACCACAGGGACACCGTGGTAAGACGTTTTGAGCCTGTTCATCTTGTCAGCGTTGAACCCATGGCATTGGCTGGCAAGTTCCTTATCGTGCATATCGAAGTGCTGCAGTGTCGGGCAACCACCGCGTGCCCAGGACAGTGAAGCCTGCGGGTTTTCAATCTGCACCGCTGCAGCGGTGGCTTGGGCATGGCTGTCGCCGAAGATGATGACAGACACCTCGCCTTTGCCCAGTTTGCACTCGGCTGCATCGTAGGGATTGGCAAAGCACTCCTGCTCATACAGCTTGCTGACGTAAGCCGGCTGGCCCAAATCGACATAGGCAAACCTGATGCCTGGGTGGTCCTTGACCACGGACGAAGTGATCGCTGAAACGCCCACCACCCCCACCACCAATGATGCATATTTGAAAATCGCACGGGGTGGCGTAGTGATTTTTCGTGTCCTTGACTCGACGAAGTAATACGACAGCGCGCCCAGCACGAACGACAGAACAATGCCGGCCGTCACGTGCGGCCAACTGCCCAGCAGCCCACAGGTGTAAAGAAGCACCACCAGCGGCCAGTGCCACAGGTACACGGAGTAGGAAAGCGTACCCGAGAACTGCAACGCCCTGTTGGTACTGAAGGCCGACTCGGTATTGGCAGCAATCACCAGCGCGGCACCGAGTACCGGCAACAGGGCCAGATACCCGGGCCACAGGTCTTGTTCCGAAAAACACAAAATACTGGCCAGGATCGCAGTGATCCCCATGCCTTCGAACATCAGGCTCGTTCGTTTGCCGATCTGCAGTGGAAACAGGAATACCAGCCCACCCGCAATCAGTTCCCAGGCACGGGTAGGCAACATATAGAAGGCAAAGACCGGATTGCTGTTGGTCACATACACCGACGCTGCCAGGGAAGCCAGCGCCAGTACCACGAGGGCGATCCTGGCTTTGTGTAGGCCCAGCATCTTGTGCAGTGCCATCAACAGCACCGGATAAATCATGTAGAACTGCCACTCGACCGACAGCGACCAGGTGTGCAACAGCCAGTTCTCATGCAGGGGCGCAGCGAAGTAATTGCCGCCCTTGGCAAACATAAAGTTGGAACTGAACAACAGGCTGCTTTTGATCGTTCTGATCAGCTCTCGGTAGTCATCCAAAGACAGGTAGACAAAACCGAAAACCAGTAGACCCACGCACAGCGCCACCAGCGCCGGAATAATGCGGCGGGCCCTTGAAGCATAAAAGCCCAGTAGCGAGAAACGCTGTTGTTGCAGACCGTTGAAAATAATTCCGGTCATGAGGAATCCGGAAATGACAAAGAAAATGTCTACTCCCGCATACCCGCCCTGGAACCCACCGACTTTGAAGTGGAAAAGCACCACGGCCAATACGGCGACTGCGCGCAAGGCATTTATATTTTTTCGGAATTGCATTTTACCTATCCATGGCTTGGATCTTTGCGGAGCGGCATTGTAGTGGCCATGGTGGCTTAATAAAATGAAAATGTAGCATTTCCGTTACACGCTAAACCGGTTTGTCTCCTCCTCCCGCAATCCGCTTCAACCCCAGCACCATCAACCCCGCCCCGAGTCCCATCGCGGCCATGAACAATGGGTACGAAATCCACCACGGCGTGCCCGCCGTCATCATGCTGAACTCCGACATCCCGCCCACGCTGGCGATCAGGTTCAACGGCAGGAACACCACGTTGATCAGCGTCAGCTTGCGCAGCAGGTTGTTCATGCTGTTGTTCATCAGGTTGCCCCGGGCGTCGATCAGCCCGGAGAACACGTTGGAGTAAATCTCCGCCTGCTTGTAGCACTGGTTGTTCTCGATAATCAGGTCATCGATCAGGCCCAGTGTTTCAGCGCTGAAATGTTCCTTTTCCCCATGGTTGCGCAGGCGCGTCAGCACCGCGCCGTTGCTGTGCAGGGCGTTGATGTAATAGATCAGGCTTTCGCTGAGGTTGAACATCTGCATCAGGTGGCGATTGCTCATCGATGCATTGAACTGCTGCTGCAGTTCCCGGGCGACCATCTTGATCACCTTGAGGTGGCCCAGGTAGTGATGGATGTTGTTGAGCAGCAAGTCCAGCAACACATCAAGCGGCGTGCGCAATGGCCGGCGCGCACCCAGCCCGGAGAGCTGGCTGTCGTCGGTGGCGATCACCAGGAGTTGTTCCCCGGAAAACAACAGGCCGCAGGACGATACTTCAAACACCAGGTTGCCGCCGCCGGAATAGTTCTCCGGGCGCTTCCAGATCAGGAACAGGTTATCGGGGTGGAACTCGATGCGCGACACTTCGTCCGGGTCCAGCGCCGAAGCCAGGGCGTGTTCATCGAGCTTGTAGCAGTCGCGCAGGTACTTGCGCTCGTGGGGGTCAGGATTGCTGAACAGCAAGACATCCCCGCCGTCCCCCAGGCTGTTGTACAACTTGCCATCGGTTAATTCAAAGCGCTGGATCATCGCGCGTCACCACACCTGGCCTTGACGCTTCAACTCCAGGCGTCGCACGAACTCTTCCAGTACCAGGGAATACAAGTCGTCTTGCAGGTAGGCATCTTCGATGCCGGCGTCCATGTTGGGGTTGTCGTTGACCTCGATCACCACCACCTTGTCGCCGGACTGCTTGAGGTCTACGCCGTACAGGCCGTCGCCGATCAGGTTGGCGGTTTTTACCGCCAGTTCCACCACCGCCTTGGGGGCTTCGTGAACCGCCAGGGTGCGGCACTCGCCGTTGATGTCCTGGCCGATGGCCTTGTGGTTGTAGATCTGCCAATGCCCCTTGGACATGAAGTACTGGCAGGCAAAGATCGGTTTGCGGTTGAGGACGCCGATGCGCCAGTCGTACTCGGTGTAGAAAAATTCCTGGGCCAGCAGCAACACGGAATGCTCGAACAGTTCGGCGGTGGCGGTCAGCAGCGCTTGCTGGCTTTCGACCTTGATCACGCCGCGGGAGAAACACCCGTCGGGGATCTTCAGCACCAGCGGGAAGCCGAGGCGCTCACCCACCCTTTCGAAATCTTCGGGTCGCTCCTTGTAGAGAATTTCGGTGGCGGGCATGCCCAGTTGATGGCTTTTCAGCAGGTCCGTGAGGTAGACCTTGTTGGTACAGCGCAGGATCGAGGCCGGGTCGTCCATCACCACCAGCCCTTCGCTTTCGGCCTTTTTCGCGAAGCGGTAGGTGTGGTTGTCGACACTGGTGGTCTCGCGGATCAGCAGGGCGTCGTATTCGGCCAGGCGGGCGTAGTCCTTGCGTTCGATCAGTTCCACGTCGATGCCGAGCCCCTTGCCGACCCGGACGAAATTTTCCAGGGCGCGGGCGTTGGACGGCGGCAGTTGTTCCTGCGGGTCGTGCAGGATCGCCAGGTCATAGCGGGCCAGACGGCGGGAGCGCGGTTGACGCCAGATCTTGCGGCTGAAGTTGTCCAGGGCATTCGCGAATTGGTCTTCCTGGTCATCACGCAACTTGTGCAATACGCCAGACTTGATGCCTTCGATGTGCCAGCCGTTATTCTTGCGAAACTCAACTAACAGGATCGGGCAGGGAAACGCTTCAAACAATTGGCGGGCCAGATCCTGCAAGGGTTCAATATTGGTCCGGCCAAAGTAAAGTGTCAGGGTAAAGCCTTCGGTGTTGCTGTAGAGATGATGACTCAAGGCTTTATCGAGGGTTTTATCGAGGTCATCCAGGGCCAGGCCGTACAGGGACTTTTTCGTCAGTTCGCTGATGGTGCGCACCGACGGAATCACCTTGTGCCCCCGCGCCTCGGCCAGCAGCGAGCAGTAGTAGCCGTGCCCCAGGTACTTGTAGCTGCGGCACAGGTTGATCACCTGCACGCGCTTGCCCGTCTCGTTTTCCCGGGTTTGCTCAAGGTATTCCTGGGCGGTGACGATGTCTTCGCTGGGAAAGTACGAGGCCCAGTCTTCCTTGCGCTCGACAATGATCACGACTTGACTTGCACTCTTGGGAGGGCTGGAAAAATAACCGTTGGAAGTTATTGTCGCCGCCACTGTTTGCTCGGATACTTCACGCCAATGACCTTGTACCGCTGACATATTGATTGATCCGCTTTAGAGAACTAGACCTTTTCTATTAAGCACGATCTTTTAGAGAAGTCCCGTTTCGTTACGCAACTTTTACGGCGGTCACATGGCTCTTTCCTTTCGCGTTGCAACACCCGATGACGTGCCTGCATTGGTGGCATTGGAACAGCACTGTTTCACCACGGACCGGCTCTCCACGCGCAGCTTCCAGTGGATGGTCAGTCGCGCCCACGGGCAACTGCTGGTGGCAGAAAAACACGGCGAATTGCTGGGCTACGCCCTGGTGTTGTTCCATCGTGGCACCTCCCTGGCGCGCCTGTACTCCATCGCCATCGCCGAGTCTTCCCGGGGCCTGGGCCTGGGCAAGCAACTGCTGACGCGCATCGAAGCCTGTGCGGTGGAGCATGACTGCGCCTACCTGCGCCTGGAAGTGCGTACCGACAACCCCGGCGCCATCGCCCTGTATGAGCGCAACGGCTACCGGCGCTTTGCCCTGGTCAACGACTACTACGAAGACCACGCCCCTGCCCTGCGCCTGGAGAAGCGCATCCTCCAGCACCAGGACGCGCGCGCCTTGAGCGTGCCCTACTACCAGCAAACCACCGACTTCACCTGCGGCGCCGCCAGCCTGCTGATGGCCATGGGTGCCCTGGAACCTGCGCGGGTGGCCCAGCGCCGGGAAGAACTGCAGATCTGGCGCGAGGCAACCACCGTGTTCATGACCGCCGGCCATGGCGGCTGCAGCCCCCAGGGTTTGGCGCTGGCCGCCTGGCGCCGGGGCTTTCGCGTGCGCATGCAGGTCAATGTCAGCGGGCCGTTGTTTCTCGACGGGGTACGTGATCAGCATAAAAAAGACGTCATGCGTTTGGTGCATGACGCCTTCGAGGAAGAGTTGGCCTTGAGCGACGTTGAGCAAGTGCTCGGCGGCCCGCTGGATTTACCCCAGGTGCTGCGCGAAGGCGGCCAGCCGCTGGTGTTGATCAGCAGCTACCGCCTGACCCGCTCCAAGTCGCCCCACTGGGTAATCGTCACCGACTGCGACGAAGACTTCGTGTACCTGCACGACCCGGACGTGGATCACAGCCAGCACCGCCAGCCCATGGACTGCCAGCATCTGCCGGTCAGCCATGGGGAGTTCGAGCGAATGTGCCGGTTCGGCAATAACAAATTGCGGGCAGCGGTGGTGGTGTTCAGGCGACTTGCTTGATCCCGGCCTTGGCTTCCAGTTCGCGCACCAGCGGTAATACACGCTTGCCGAAGTATTCCACTTCTTCCTGAAAGTGCAGGAAGCCGGCCAGTACCAGGTCCACGCCGACCGCCTTCAAGGCGACGATGCGCTCGGCAATCTGCTGCGGGGTGCCGATCAGGTTGGTCTTGAAGCCGTCGTTGTATTGCACCAGATCCTCGAAGGTCGACTTGGCCCAGTTGCCCTCACCTTCCGGTGACGCCTTGCCCGCCTGTTTCGCCGCATCGCCAAACGCGTTGACGGCTTCCGGGTCGGCCTGCTCGATGATTTGCGCGAGCACGGCGCGGGCTTCTTCCTCGGTGTCGCGAGCGATCACAAACGCATTCACACCGACTTTCACCGAATGGTTATTGGCCGCCGCCTTGGCGCGAATGTCATCGACCTGGGCCTTGATGCCTTCCGGGGTATTGCCGTTGGTGAAGTACCAGTCCGATACCCGTGCCGCCATGTCCCGCGCGGCCCGCGAACTGCCACCCTGGAAGATTTCCGGGTGGGGCTCGCCCAGGGGCTTGGGCTTGAGGCTGTAGTTGTCGAAGCGGTAGAAATCACCCCGGAAGGTGAAGTTGTCCTGGGTCCAGATGCCTTTCAGGGCGCGGATGAATTCCTCGGAGCGGCGATAACGCTCGTCGTGCTCCAGCCAGTGTTCGCCGATGGCCTGGAATTCACCCTTGAACCAGCCGCTGACGATATTGACGGCAACGCGGCCGTTGGTGAGTTGGTCGATGGTTGCCAGTTGCTTGGCCGCCAGCGCAGGTTGCCAGGGGCCCGGCAGGATTGCCGCGATCACCTTGAGCTTGGTGGTGGCCGCCAGCAACGCATGGCTGAACGCGACCGACTCATGCTGGTATTCGGCGCCATAACCGGCGGTGAAACGAATCTGTGTCAGGGCGTATTCAAAGCCGGCTTCTTCAGCCAACTGCGCCAGCTTGCGGTTGTAGTCGATGCCCCAGTGGGTGCGCTGTTCGATCTTGCTGACCACCAGCCCTCCGCTGACGTTGGGCACCCAGTAGGCAAATTTGACGGCTTGCTGACTCATTGGACTGTACCTCGCGGATTGGCATGTACGAGGTGTGGAGCAGCAACTGTGCCAGTGGGCGTGAGAGGCCCGCACTACCGGCCTTCGAGCGCGGAAACAGGCGAAAAGCAGCCTGTTCCGAGCTGTCATGGATTGCAGCGGTTTGTCGTTTTGCTGTTGCAGGAACAACAGTTGAATCGTCACCCGTCCCGTAAATACGTGCCTTCGCGCCCGGCATGGACCGTGCAATAGCTCACCTATCTCACTGCCCAGGAACCGTCCCCATGACCGAACATCACGTGATCAATCCACTGTCCACCGGCGTCGATTATCACGCCTTGGCCGAACGCTTCCGGCCGATTTTCCAGCGCATCGCCGAGGGTGCCGTAGAGCGCGAACAAACCCGCGCCCTGCCCTACGAGCCGATCCAATGGCTCAAGCAAGCCGGCTTTGGCGCCGTGCGCGTCCCGGTGGAATACGGCGGTGGCGGCGCCTCCCTGCCCCAGCTATTTGAACTGCTGATCGAACTGGCCGAAGCCGACTCCAACGTGCCCCAGGCCCTGCGCGGGCACTTCGCGTTTGCCGAAGACCGCCTGAATGCCGCACCCGGCGCGGCCCGAGACCTCTGGTTCAAACGCTTTGTCGACGGTGACATCGTGGGCTGCGCCTGGACCGAAATCGGCAGCGTGGCCATCGGCGATGTCGTCACTAAAGTCAGCCCCGACGGCGACAAATGGAAACTCAACGGTGAAAAGTTCTACAGCACCGGCAGCCTGTTTTCCGACTGGATCGACGTCTACGCCCAACGCAGCGACACCGGCGGCGATGTGATTGCCGCCACCCGCACCCGCCAGCCCGGCGTGGCGCAAAGCGATGACTGGGACGGCTTTGGCCAACGTACCACCGGCAGCGGCACCTCGCGTTTTACCGATGCGGTGGTGGAGGCGGAAAACGTCATCGACTTTGCCACGCGCTTCAAATATCAGACTGCGTTCTATCAGTTGGTGCTGCTCGCCACCCTCGCCGGCATCGGCCGCGCGGCCCTCAAGGATGTGGCGCATCAGGTGCGCAGCCGCAAACGGATCTACAGCCATGGCAATGCCGCCCATGTGAGCCAGGACTCGCAGATTCAGCAGGTGGTGGGTGAAGTTGCAGCACTGGTATACGCCGCCGAAGCCAGCGCATTGAAAGCCGCAGTTCCAGCGCAGCGGGCTTATGTGGCGCGGTTCGGTGGGGATGATGCCGTGGAGCACGAAGCCAATGTGGCCGCCGAAATCGAATCAGCCACGGCGCAGGTGGTAGTCTCGGAACTGATCCAGCGCGCCACCACTGAACTGTTCAACGCACTGGGGGCTTCGGATGTGCGCCAGGGCAAAGCTCTCGACCGGCACTGGCGCAACGCCCGCACCGTGTCGTCCCACAACCCGGTGATCTACAAGGCGCGGATTGTCGGCGACTGGGTGATCAACCGCACCGAGCCGCCGTTTGTGTGGCAGATCGGCAATGGGCCGGCGCGTTAAAACGCCAGCTTGAAGCCGATCATCACCAGCATGAACGCCAGGCAAGGACGCAATATCCCGTCCGGGACCTTGCCGGCCATGTGGCTGCCGACATAAATCCCCGGCAGCGAGCCCAGCAACAGGAAGCCCAGCAGGGTCCAGTCCATGTTGCCCATGCTGGCGTGGCCGAGGCCGGCGACCAGGGTCAGCGGCACGGCGTGGGCGATTTCGGTACCCACCAGGCGCTTGGTGGCCAGGAACGGGTACAGGATAAACAGCGCCACCGTGCCCAGGGCACCGGCGCCGATGGAGGTCAGGGCCACCATGGTACCGAGGACAGCGCCGGTGATGATGGTCAGCGCATTGAGGTTGCGCGGCGCCATCTTGTAGTCGTCGCCGGCATGCCGCTGGGCAAAGGCCAACAGCTTGTTCTTGAACAGGATCGCCGTGGCCGTCAGCAGCAAGACCACGCCCAGGGACTGCTTGATCACCGCGTTCAAGGCGGCGGGGTCGGTGTCCAGGCTCTTGAGAAACCACAAGGTCAGCAACACGGCGGGCACGCTGCCCAGGGTCAGCCAGCCGGTGATGGTCCAGTCGATGTTGCGATTCTTGCTGTGAACCAGCACCCCGCCGGACTTGGTGATGGCGGCGTACAACAGGTCGGTGCCCACGGCGGTGGCCGGGTTGATGCCGAACCAGAGCAGGATCGGCGTCATCAACGAGCCCCCGCCTACACCGGTCATTCCCACGATAAATCCAACAATCAGGCCAGCAATCGAGAAACCAAAATTACCTACATCCATTACCACTACCTGCGGCCTTATAAAATTCTGGCCGCAGCATAGCGATTTTTCTTATAACTACTTATATCAAAACGATCTGACTTTATGCCTTTCTGGTCAGCCGCTGGCTGCGATAAGCCTGGGTCTGGTACGGAAACGCAACCGTCTCACGGCCGCGCAAGGCCGGATGCGTGTTGATCAGCGACTGCAACTGCTCAGTCACCTGCGCCTTTTCTGGCGGTGGCAATGCGGCGATAAAGCTCACGGAAAGGAAGCGGTCCATGATCACTTCCTGGGGGCTGCCGACATGGCTGTAGGGGAAGCAGGTCATTTCGGGGGCGGAAAAATACTCGCCGGTAAAGGCCTCGCGCCAACGTCCGGTATGAAAGCGCGGTGTGTCGCCCTCGTAGGGCGTGATGATTTCGGTGATGGCCGCGACCCAGTCCACCGACTCATCCCGCACATTCCAGATCAACCCCAGGCGACCGTCCGGCTTGAGCACCCGGTGAATTTCCGCCAGGGCCGCTTCCGTGGAAAACCAATGGAACGCCTGGGCACACACCAGGGCATCAGCGGTGGCCGCCTCCAGGGGGATGGCTTCAGCGGTGCCCGACAGCAGGCGCACCTGGGGCAGCAGTTTGTGCAACTGCGCGCCCATTGCCTCCACCGGCTCCACTGCGATCAACGTCGGCGCCACGGTGCTGAGCAAGCGGGTGAACTTGCCGGTGCCGGCGCCCAGGTCGATGACCGTGGAGTGGGGATTGATCTGCAGGGCGTCGGTGAGCCAACCCGTGAGTTGCCGTGGATAGTCCGGCCGGCCTTGGGCGTACGTGACGGCCTGAGTAGAGAAACCCTGTTGAGCAGACTTGTGAACACCGGTCATCGTCAATCTCTCCTCTGGTAGTGCGGGGG
This sequence comes from Pseudomonas sp. SDO5522_S412, assembly GCF_054071215.1. Taxonomy (NCBI): domain Bacteria; kingdom Pseudomonadati; phylum Pseudomonadota; class Gammaproteobacteria; order Pseudomonadales; family Pseudomonadaceae; genus Pseudomonas; species Pseudomonas sp. SDO5522_S412. The sequence goes on from NZ_JBSVWQ010000086.1 coordinate 19,789, forward strand.
CCCACAGTGTGCGCCCTTGAAGATTTATTTTCTAATCGCTGCATCCGTTTACGCGTGCCGTGGGTAGTACAGGTAGCAGCGCCTTGCTGCCCTTATGGAGAGACACCGATGAACGCCAAAGCCCTGTTCTGCGTGACCTGCCTGTTCGCCGCTGCACCGACTGCCTTTGCCCAGACCGGTTTACCCGACAGCATCAAGGTGCCGGACGGCCACAAGGTGACCATGGAAACCACCGGAGTCGGCGAAATCACCTACGAATGCCGGGACAAGGCCAATGCTGCCGGCCAGACCGAATGGTTTTTCGTCGGGCCCAAGGCGGTGCTCAATGACCGCAGCGGCCAGCAGGTCGGTAGCTACTTCGGCCCGCCGGCCACCTGGCAGGCCAAGGACGGTTCGAAAGTCACCGGCACCCAGTTGGCCGTGGCGCCGTCCAGCCCTGGCAACCTGCCTTATCAACTGGTCAAGGCCAACCCCGCCGAAGGCAAGGGCGCGATGAGTGGCGTCGCGTATATCCAGCGGGTGGCCCTCAAGGGCGGCGTGGCGCCAGGCACGGAATGCACGGCGGCCAACAAGGGCAAGCAGGAAGTGGTCAAGTACCAGGCCGACTACATCTTCTGGGCGGCCAACTGACCAGATTCGTCTACGCTGCTGCCAAAGCGCCCCGGGCTCACCGCCGGGGCCTCCACCTGGAAACCTGTCTTTGCCTGAAGCCGATTTTGACTATCAAGCCTGCCTGCTGGCCTGCGCCCGTGGCGAACAACCGGCCTTGCGCCGGCTGTATCAACAGGAAAGCAGCCGGCTGCTGGGGGTCGCGTTGCGCATCGTGCGTGACAAGGCGGTGGCCGAAGATATCGTGCATGACGCCTTCATCAAGATCTGGAACGGCGCGGCCAGTTTTGACCCGCACAGAGGCTCGGCCCGCGGCTGGGTATACAGCGTGACCCGGCACCTGGCGCTAAATGTCGTGCGCAGCAATGGACGCGAGGTGCCCCTCGGCGAAGAGCATGAAAGCGCAGAGCGCGCTGACACCTTCGACTATCAGGCGCACTCGGGGAGGATCTACAGCTGCCTCGAACAACTCGACCCGGCCCGCCGCAACTGCATCCTGCATGCGTATGTAGACGGTTATTCCCACAGCGAAATCGCGCACAAACTCGGCACCCCGCTGGGTACCGTGAAAGCGTGGATCAAACGCAGCCTCGCGGCATTGCGTGAGTGCATGGCATGAACAGCATCGACGAACTGGCCAGCGAATATGTGCTGGGCACCTTGCCCACCGAGCAACGCACCGAGGTGGAACAGCGCCTGGCCACCGATGCCGACTTGCGTGCGGCAGTGGACGCCTGGGAACAGCGCCTGCTGCCACTGACTGGACAGGCAGCCCCGGCAACGCCTTCGGTGTATTTATGGCGACGCATCGAGCGCAGCCTGGGGCATTCAGCCACCCGGAACTCGCCGGTCTCATGGTGGAACAGGCTGGCGTTGTGGCGCGGACTGGCCGGCGCCGGCATCGCGGCGAGCCTGGTATTGGCCACACTGCTGTTGACCCGTACGGCCGCCATCAACCCGACCGCTTATGTGGTGGTGCTGGTAGCCCCGCAAAACCAGGCGCCGGGCTGGGTGATCCAGGCGAGCAATACCCAGGAAATCCAGCTGATTCCCCTGGGCATCATGGAAGTACCGGCAGACAAGACGCTGCAGTTCTGGACCAAGGGCGAAGACTGGCAAGGCCCGGTGTCGCTGGGCTTGGTCAAGCCTGGACAGACGTTATCTGTGCCCCTCGACAAACTCCCGCCACTGGCGCCGAACCAGCTGTTTGAACTGACCCTGGAAAATCCCGGCGGGTCGAAAACCGGCAAGCCGACAGGTCCGATTCAGGCAATTGGCCGGGCCGTTAAAGTAATCTGAACGTAATGCAATGTTGTGGAAGGCCAGTTCGCGCATGTGCATTACATCTCGGGGCTATGGCGTCACCATTGCGCTATAGAATCGGGCTCGGAAACCCGGCTCCCTGGACCCTTCATGCCCTCAAAAACCCGTTCGCTGCTGATTCTCGCACTTGTCGTCATCTTCACCGGCATCGGCGCCGGCCTGGGCGGCATGCTCCTCGCCTTGCTGCTGCACGGCATCCAGCATCTGGCCTACGGCTACAGCCTCGACAGCCTGATCAGCCATGAAACCTTTTTGCTCGGTGTCACCGCCGCCGCGCCCGAACGCCGGGTGCTGGTGCTGATCACCTGTGGCCTGGTGGCCGGTGTGGGTTGGTGGTTGATCTACCGCTATGGCCGCCCGCTGGTTAGCATCAAGCAAGCGGTCTCCGCCCAGGCACCGATCATGCCGCCCAAGACCACCCTCGCCCACGCCGTGCTGCAAATCATCACTGTGGCCCTCGGCTCGCCATTGGGCCGTGAAGTGGCGCCACGGGAAGTCGGCGCGCTGGCCGCCACCTGGTTGTCACAGCGGGCGCGACTGGCGCCGGACATGCACCGGCTGATCGTCGCCTGCGGTGCGGGCGCCGGGCTGGCGGCGGTGTACAACGTGCCGTTGGGCGGCGCGGTGTTTGTGCTCGAAGTGTTGGTGGGTGTGTTCAGTTGGCCGGCGGCAGTGATTGCGTTGGCCACCTCGGCCATCGGCGCGTCGGTGGCCTGGATTGGCTTGGGCGCAGAGGCGCAATACGTAGTGCCGCACTTTGTGCTCAGCCCTGGCTTGATCGCCTGGGCGCTGGCCTGCGGGCCGGTGTTTGGCCTGGCCGCCTACGGATTCACCCGGCTGACCGGCGCGGCCCGCAGCAACGCCGCCCGTGGCTGGCGGTTGCCGGTACTGTCGTTGATCAACTTCACGATCATCGGGGGCCTGGCGATTTTCCTGCCGCAGATCCTCGGCAACGGCAAAGGCCCGGCGCAACTGGGCTTTGACAATGAGCTGACCATCGGCCTTGCCGCGGTGCTGCTGGTGGTCAAGGTACTGATCACCGCCAGCAGCCTGCGCGCCGGTGCCGAAGGCGGTTTGCTGACCCCGGCGCTGGCCAACGGCGCCCTGCTCGCCATCATCCTCGGCGGCGCCTGGAGCCTGCTGTGGCCCGGCGTGCCGCTGGGGGCGTTCGCGATCATCGGTGCGGCGGCGTTCCTGGCATCGAGCATGAGCATGCCGTTGACGGCAATCGTGCTGGTGGCGGAATTCACCCGCATCGACCATGACTTCCTGGTGCCGATCATTCTCGCGGTGGCAGGTTCGATGTGCATGAGCAAGCTGTGCGTCCTGTGGGAAAAGCGTTGAAGAAGCTGGATTAAAACCCCGACACGCGCCATCCTCCGCGCTTTAAGCCGCCCCATCAGCGGCGTTCCACGCACAAAGGATATGCCCATGCACGACCACCCCCTCGCCCCCGCCGATTTCGAGTTCATCGACGACACCCTGCTCAAGTACGGCGACGACCACTCGGTGCTGAACCTGGCCGAGCTCGACGGTTACTTCACCGCCCTGGTTTCAAGCCCCGCGCAGGTGGAGGTTGCCGAATGGTTTCCCGGTATCTTTGGTGGGCAGAACCCGGATTGGGAAAGCCCGGAAGAAGCCGGGCAGTTCCTTGAACTGTGCGTGCGCCATATGAACGCCATTGCCACGCAACTGGCGACCGACGCCCAGGGTTTCAAGGCACGTTTCGAGGAAACCGAGCATCAGGACCAGCCACTGACCCTGGCGGAAGAATGGTGCTTTGGTTATATCCGTGGCGCCGCTATCGGCAACTGGCCAGAGCTGCCTGCCGAACAGGCCGGGCAACTGGAAAAGATTTCCTGGTGCGCCGAGCAGGACAACTTTGAACTGCCGGCAGACCTGGATGTAAATGCCCATCAGCAACGGGTAGCCGCTATCGAACCGGCCGCCCGTGCGTTGCACGACTACTGGTTGGCCCAGCGCTGAACGCAACACCTGTGGCGAGGGAGCTTGCTCCCGCTGGGGTGCGAAGCGCCCCCGATTTTTAGGGCTGCT
>NZ_JBSVWQ010000087.1:0-23502 GCF_054071215.1 Pseudomonas sp. SDO5522_S412
ATGTATCGACTGACACGCCGCTATCGCGGGCAAGCCCGGCTCCCACATTTCGTTTTGTATCAGTCTTCGGAATTCACCAGCGCCTGTGACGCCGCGACGTAATCAGCCTGGAATTCCGGCGATTCAATCCACGCCAGCGCTGCCGCTTCATCCTCGGTATCCGTGGCCCACTGGCGATACTCGATCAGCGCCGCGAGGATAAAGTCCGTCGCTTCTTCTTCGCCTTCCTGCTCCAGTACCACTGCCAGCAGCGGGTGCGCCAGGAACACGGCACACAGCGCCTGCTGGCTGGTTTCGCCAGCGGTGCGCATCTCCAGGAACAGCTCGGTCAAATCCACCGATTCAAGATCAATGCGGCTGTCATCGCCGGCAAAGGCATCCGGCTTGGTGGCGACGGCGCGTTGGGTGCGATTCTGCTTGGCCTTGGCTTTTGCCCGGTGGGCGCGTTTTTGCTGCTTGTTCGGCGAAGCCATGGGCTCACGTCCTTGGTGTCAGGATCTGGGGGTGGGGTATTGAAGCGCAGGTCTGGAAAAATCCCAAGGCTTTCTAGGTGCGATCCGTCACTTGGCGCCCCGGCGTGCCGTTGGCCAACTCTCCCCGTTGCAGCCAAGCCAATGCAATCGGCCACAACCGATCTTGATACTGGCTGCGAAAGAATGCGAAGTGTCCGACCTCTTTTTCGCCGATATCTTCAGGCGCGATTCGCAGATGCGTGCGCTCGCTGCCGTCGAAGTAACCCAGCAGGCGTTCGATTGCTGCGACGGTACCAAACGGATCGTCGGTAATGCTGATGGCCAATATCTGTGCCTTCACCCGCGAAAATGGCAACTCGGGCAAGGCTCGCCCACTCGGACGTTTTTCATAATTCGGCGTCGGCGTACTCCAGTCGCGTACCACGCCCGCCGGGGTATCCTCCAGCCAGCCTATGCGCTTGCCCGGGAAGTAGCCAAAAACCGCTGTCACCAGCGGCATCACCACATGCCATTTGGCAAGCATCCGCCAGCGCCCGCTCGCCTCGTAGTCGCGCCAGTAGGCAAACTGCGCGCCTACCGTCACCAGGCGCCGAATCACCGCGCCGGAAGCCCCGAGCCCCGCCGCACATCCGCCAAAACTGTGCCCGACCACATCAATCGGTTGGCCGGCAAACTCCCGCTGGGCCCGCTGCAGGATCGCTTCGAAGTCCAGCACGCCCCAATCCGACCACGAGGCCTTGAACCCTTTCAGCGAGCCGCTGCGGGATTCGCCGATGCCGCGGTAGTCGTAGGTGATGACGTCGAAGCCATTGGCAAACAGGTAATCGGCAAACCGTGAGTAGTGACGGCAGCGTACGGAGGTGGCGGCGTTGATGATGACGACCGGGCGTTCAACGTCTGTGCGCGGATGGCGCCATGTGAAGCCGCCGATGGAATGCCCATCGGCTGTGGGCTCGCGGAATGCTTCGGCTTGAGGTCGGACTGGCAGGTTCATGAACAGGCTCGATCATTGCGCTTTCGATGGGGTGTCAAAGGCCCGTGCGCAGTTTTATGAGAAGTCGAAACTAACAAATTTCTGCTATGAAGACCCCGGGGATTTTTCTGAGGCTCGACCTGAGCGGCACAGATGCCTAGGCTTAGACCCTTTCGCCCACCAGAGCCGGCCCATGACCCGCGACACCCTCGAACAAAACCAGATCCCGATCTACTTCGCCAGCGTGGTGCTGGCTGCCGTTGTCGGCCTGCTGGCGCCCTCCATGGTTCAAGGTGTGGCTGCCCTGGTTACGCCCGCCATCGCCGTGCTGATGTACGCGATGTTTCTGCAAATCCCCTTTCTGGACCTGCGCCAGGGCTTGGGCAACAAACGCTTTATGGCCGCATTGCTGCTGGCCAACTTCATCCTGATTCCGCTGCTGGTGTGGGCGCTGACTCGGGGCCTGGTGGAACACCCGGCGATCCTGGTGGGTGCGTTGCTGGTGCTGTTGACGCCGTGCATCGACTACGTGGTGGTGTTTACCCATATCGGCAAGGGTGACTCGCGGTTGATGCTGGCAGCGACCCCGATTCTGTTGTTGCTGCAACTGCTGCTGTTGCCGGTCTACCTGGGGTTGATGCTGGGGGCGCAGTCGCAGGTGGTGGTTGCAGTGGGGCCGTTTGTCGAGGCCTTCCTGCTGCTGATCGTTGCCCCCATGATTCTGGCGGTGCTGACCACTTCCCAGTCCCGGCGCTCACCGGTCGTCAGTGCCTGGAACGATGCCTGGGCCTGGCTGCCCGTGCCGGCCATGGCGCTGGTGCTGATGGTGGTGATCGGTTCGCAGATCACCGCCGTGGTCCGCGATATCGGCCTGCTGGCGCCGGTGATCCCGGTGTATATCGGCTTCCTGTTGCTGGCCCCGCTGATGGGGGCGCTGGCTTCGTGCCTGTTCAAGCTATCGGCGCCCACGGCGCGGGCGGTCACCTTCAGCGCCTCCACGCGTAATTCCCTGGTGGTGCTGCCGCTGGCGCTGGCGTTGCCCGAAGAGATCCGCGGGCTCGCTGCTGCAGCGGTGATCACGCAAACCCTGGTGGAATTGGTAGGGGAGCTACTCTATATCCGCCTGCTGCCGCTGCTGATCTGGCCCGCTCGTCGTTAGGCGGATGAATGTTTGATTCCGTTCAGGGCTTATTCAGGGTGGCGTTCGGCAACATGAGCCGGTTTACCCCACCTGACAGGCTGAATAATGGATCAACACAATCGCTTTCGAATGGAATCGCTGGGTATTTTCCTCATCGCCCTGCTGCTGTTCACCCTGGGCATCTGGGACCAGCAGCCACAGGGCTTCGACGGCCGCTGGGCCGTGTTCATGCAAGAGATGTTTCGCCACGGCGCGAGCCTGTTTCCTACCACCTACGGTGAGCCTTACCCGGACTATCCGGGCACCGCGACCTACCTCAGCTACCTCTTTGCCCGTTTATTCGGCGCGCCCAACGATCTGGCTAACGTGATGCCCACCGCCCTGGCGTCTGCCGGGGTCATGGCGCTGATCTATCGCTTGCTGGTGCCGTCCGGTCGGGCGTGGGCATTGCTGACGGTGCTGCTCACCGCATTGACTGCCCAGTTGCTGGAGAAGTCGCGCTCGGTGTGCCTGGACCAGATGATCTCGTTGTTGTGCCTGGGGTGTTTCTACCTGCTGCATACCGGTGAGCGCCTGGGCTCGCGGCTGCGCCAATATGCGATCTTTCCGTTGTTCGTGGTGGCGTTTGCCATTCGCGGGCCGCTGGGGTTGATCGAGGTGTGCGGGGTGGCCTGTGTCTACTGGGCGCTGGGCACCGCTCGTACGCGGCAAGAGCGGATTGCACTGCTGAAAAAGGTGATTGCCCACGGCGTGGTCGGTTTGATCCTGCTGGCCGGCTGTTGGTGGGCGCTGTTGAAACTGGCGCGGATCAGCGGGGGCGATGCTTTCGTCGATGATGTGCTGCGGATGCAATTCACCGGGCGCCTTGATGAAACCGGTGAGGCGTTCTACTTCTACTTCAAGCTGAGCCTGTACCGCTATTTCCCGGTGGTGCCGCTGGCCCTGGCGACGATGATTGCCCTGCGCCACAAATGGTCGGCCCGCCACGACGATGCCGATGTGCAGTTGATGCTGCGTTTGGCCGCCTGCGGCCTGATGATTTTGCTGGGGTTGTCGGTGCCGCACTTCAAGCGCGCCTACTACATCGTGCCCATGGTCCCGATGTTTGCCGCGGTGGCCGCCTATGGCTTGCTCCAGGCCCAGGGCTGGTTGCTCGGCGTGCGGCGTGGCTATGAGTGGCTGGTGGCGGTCCTGCCGGTGCTGGGCATTGTCGTGGTGTTTGTCTGTCGGCATCTGTGGCACAAGCACGGCTACTGGCCGGACGTTTCAGTGCCGGCGCTGGTGGGTGTGCTGATCGTGCTGCAACTCGCAGCCGTGATTGCCTGGCGCCGTTTGCAGGGCAATCTCGGCCAGCGCCTGGTGGTGCTCAGCGTGATTGCGCTGGCCACCCAATGGCTGGTGCTGGTGAAGGTTGTGGAGCCGGCCAAGGACCTGCAATTCGACACCAGGAACTTCGTAAGCGCGGTGGAAAAGCTGCGTGCCGATAATCCCGGGACCCTGGTGTTCGTCGATCTGGCCAAGGACACCTGGGCGATTCGCTACATCATGAACCTGGATCACGACGAGCAGCCGCTGTTCATTGGGCGCAACCAACCCTTGCTGGTGGATACGCTACCGCGCCCCGCCTGGGTGATTGTGGAGCGCAAGCAAACCGCATTGCTCAGCGGCACGCCGCTGGAACACATGGCGCCGGTGTTCAATGGGCGGTTGAATGACAACCCGCTGCTGGTGTTCCTGGTGAAGTGACTCAGTCGCCTTGACATCCTTGTCGGTGGTAACGCCGACAAGAGTGGCGATCACTGGGGAATTAAGGATGGATCAATGGGGTCGGAATGAGGTGTTGATAACCGGCGCTTTGGATCGTCTTACTGTATGGTCGCCGCCTGGATGACCGGTTGGTCTGATTGGAGCGCTTTGCAGCCTGCCGCAAAACAGGCGCCTGCTAGGCTTGGGTACTTTCGTGGTGATGAGTTTGGGTGCGACATGGAAGCAGTAAAAATGGATTTTGAGTATGCCGGTGCCGAGAGCGTCGGTAGTGCCCACGTGATCGGCCGTTCCTGGCTTGGCGGCCTCAGCATCTGTTTTGACGGAGGCTGCAGCTACCCCTCGATGATCAGCGTGCTGGAGGCTGTGTTCAGGCGCTACGGACGCCTGGTGCGTTTTGGCGAGTCGCTCTCGGCGCAGGATTGGATTGCGCGCGTGGAGGAGAGTGGTTTTCACATCTCCGAGCAGGAGCGGGTTGCGGTGTTGACGTTGATGCGGGGCGGGGGCTGAAGGAGTCAAAAACGGCAGGCAACAAAAAACCCGCACCAGGCGGGTTTTTTGTGTGTTTCAGATGACATTTGCACCACCTGAAACTAATTAGTGGTGCCCAGAGACGGAATCGAACCGCCGACACGGGGATTTTCAATCCCCTGCTCTACCGACTGAGCTATCTGGGCAACGGGGCGCATTAAACGGGTTTTTCAGGGGGTCGTCAAGCAAGTTTTCAAAAAATATTTAATTATTACCGTCGCTTACGGGCCAACCCCCACATTTGATCAATTATTCAGCAGGTGGCACGTAGCCGTCGGCCTTGGCGTAATCCTCGCCGGAAAAGTACTTGTCCATCTCGCCCTGCAGGTATTTGCGGTCTTCGGCGTTCATCATGTTCAGGCGCTTTTCGTTGATCAACAGGGTCTGGTGCTTTTGCCAGTCAGCCCAGGCCTTGGCGGAGACGTTGTCGAAAATGTCCTGGCCCTTGGCGCCAGGGAACGGGGCGCGCTCCAGGGCGGGCAGTTCTTCGTGGTACTTGCGGCAGATGATGGTGCGGGTCATGACGGAACTCCTGCGTTCAATACTTCAGCCGCGCGCTTCAGCAGTTTTTTCACCGGGGCGGCAAGGCCCAGGCGCGGCGGGGTGGCGAGGTTATACCAGAGCCAGTCAGCCTCGGCCACGTGATGGGCAGACTCCTGGACCTGGACCAGCCAGGGTTCGATAGCCAGTTGGAAGTGGCTGAAGGTGTGGATCAGGCTCGGCAGCTCCTGGTGTTTGCCCAGCGCCAGCGAGTGCTGGTTGGCCAGGTGTTCCAGGTCGGCCAGGTCATCCAGCTCCGGCAGGCTCCACAAACCGCCCCACAGGCCTGTGGAGGGGCGACGGTAAAGCAGGATCGCGCCCTCGCCATTGGCCAGCATCGGCATCAGCGTGCGCTTCTGGGGCACGGTCTTGCGTGGCTTGGGGATCGGGTAGCGGGTTTCCAGGCCGAGCAGGTGCGCTTCGCAGCCCTTTTCCAGCGGGCACAGCAGGCAGCTGGGCTTGCTGCGGGTGCAGAGGGTGGCGCCCATGTCCATCATGGCCTGGGTGTAGGCGTTGACGCGGTCATGGGGCGTAAAGCGCTCTGCGGTGGCCCACAGCTGTTTGGCGACCTTCGGCTCGCCCGGGTAACCCTCTTGCGCGGTAAAGCGCGCCAGCACGCGTTTGACGTTGCCATCGAGGATCGGCGCTCGCAGGCCCATGCTCAGGCTGGCAATCGCACCCGCGGTGGACAGGCCAATGCCGGGCAGTTCGGTGAGTTTTTCGACGTCACGGGGAAACTCGCCGCCATATTCGGCAACGACGATCTTCGCGGTCTTTTGCAGGTTGCGCGCCCGGGTGTAGTAACCCAGCCCGGTCCACAGGTGCAGCACTTCGTCTTCCGGCGCGGCAGCCAGGGCTTCGACCGTTGGCAAGGACGCCATGAACCGGTCGAAGTAGTTCAGCACGGTGCTGACCTGGGTCTGCTGCAACATGATCTCCGAGACCCACACCCGGTAAGGCGTGATGCCCTGTTGCCAGGGCAGGTCATGGCGACCGTGGCGGTCGTACCAGTCGAGCACCGCCGTTGAAAACTGCTCGTTTCTCATCGTTTGAACAGGCCTTTAAGCGCGTCTTTCAGCTGTGGATTGACCTTGTCGAGCTTCTGTTCAAGCTTCTCGCTGAGCTTGTTGCCCGCCGCCTTGATGGCGACCTGGCTCAAGCCGTCCTTGTCCAGGCGGCAGGCCTTGGCGCCCAGTTCCAGCGGGCCACGGCAGCGCAGCGGGACTTCGATGTTCTGGAAGTTGGAGCCCACCTGGCAAGCCGGGTCCGGCACGTCGCGCTGGTCGCCTTCGACGATGATGCCGACGCGGTAGTCCATGCCCAGCACGCGCAGGTCGACGTCACCGTCGCCGTTGACGGTCAGGCCCGGGATGCGCACTTTCAGGTCGGGGTTGCTGGCCACGCCATTGCGGAAGGTCAGGTTGCCCTTGAGTTCCTGGAACGGGGTGTCCTTGCCGCGCTGGTCGCCGCTGAGGGTCTTGCGGTTGAGCAGGGCGATGCCGGTGCACAGCTGTTGCTCGATGTTGGCGTTGAGCAGCACGCCGTTGTTGATCGCGAAGCTGGCGGTACCGTTGAGGCTGTCGATCAGGGCTTTCTGGCTATTGCCGCGGCCGTTGAGGTTGCTGTCGAGGGTGAGCTGGCCCTTCACCGGCGGGTTCTGCCCCTGGGCTTGCAGGATGCGTTCGACCGGTACCTGCTTGATGCGGGTTTGTAGCGCCAGCAGCGGGATGTCCTGGCGCACGTCAAGGTTGCCGTTGGCCTGGAAGGTGCCGTTGTAGAGGCCGCCGCTCAAGGTATCGAGCTTGAGCTGGCCATCGAGGCCGGAGGCTTTCAGGGCGGCATTCTGGATCGGCAGCTTGCTCAGGGTCAGTTGGCCAAAGGACAGGTCGGCGTTTACGTCCAGGGTGCGCAGGCGGGTCAGCGGCAGCAGCTTGTCGGTACTCCACGCGGCTTTGGTCGGGGCGTCCGGCAGCGGTGTGGTGCCACCGGCCGCCATGGCGCCGGCTTCGCTGTTCTGCACTTCAGCCTGGCGCGCGGCCGCAGCGCCCTTGGCGGCTTCGGACTTGGCCGGCAGGTAGTTGTCGGCGTTGAACGTATCGGCCTTGAGCTGCACCCGCAGGGATTGCCTGGCGAAATCATCCACGGCCACGCGACCGGTGAAGGTGCTGTCGTCGAGTTTCAGGTTGAGGTCTTCAAGCGCCAGGCTGGTCGGCGTGCCCTTGAGGCGGCTGACCAGTTCGACCTTGCTCAGGCTGCCGGCGGCCATCGGTGGCAGCGGGTTGCCGACGCTGTCGAGGAACTTGGCCAGGTCAAACTGGGCAATCGACAGGGCGCCGCTGAACTGTGGAGTCTTGTCCAGGTCGTTGACCTTCAGCTCGCCCAGGGCGCGCAGTTGGTTCAGCGACAGCTTCATGCCGGTCCATTCGGCGATATTCGCAGACTGGTCCACCAGCAATTGGCCCTGGGTCGAAAAGGTCACGGTCTTGCCTTGCAGCGGCTCGCCGGTGGCTTCACCAGTGACCTTCATGTCTTCGAACTGGTAGCGCTTGAGGGCGCGCTGAATGCGCAGGTTGCCATTGACCTCGGTCTTGACGCGCATCAGCGGCTGGTTGGTGCCGAAGAACGCGGTGAGTTTGACCGGGATGCTTGCACCTTCGTGCACGGCGCCGGCACTCAGCTGGATGCTTTCGGCGCTGAACTGCTTGCCGGTCTGCTCGTCGTTGTATTCGACGCGGGCGTTGTTGATGGTCAGGCTGTCGATGTCCAGGCGGATCGGCTGCGGCGGCTTTTCAGGCTTGGGCGGTGTGGCCGCTTCAGCCACGGCAGGCGTGGTGGCGGCGGTAGCCGGGTCCGGCACATTCTTGCCGATGTCTTCCCAGTTGCCGTGGCCATGCACGTCTTTGTTCAGGCGCAGGTTCAGGCCTTCGACACGTACATCGCTCATCTGCACTTCACGGCGCAGCAGCGGCAGCACGCGCACCGACAGGCCGAGCATCTGCAGATCGGCAAACGGTTGGCTCGGATTGGTCAGGGTCGCAACGCTGGCCTCGTGCAATTCAAGACCGAGCCAGGGGAACAGGCTCCAGCCGATGTCGCCATTGAGCGTCAGCTCGATGTGGGCCTTGTCGCGGGCAATCTGGCGAATCTCGTCTTTGTAGTCGTTGGGATCGAAGAGATGGGTCAGGGCAAAGCCTAGAGCCACAATGATCAGCAACAGCCCGAGAAGTACCAGACCCAGGATTTTGCCGAACGCTTTCATGGGCGAGTCCTTGTATGTCGATTTTAAAATTTAGCCGAAGAGTATAACGCTCGTAGCCCTATGGCTGTTTAGGGATCGTTACATGGCGTCAAACAAATCAGATAACTCCAGAAAGGTGATATCAGTTTGGTTTTTCTGTCATCCACAGATGCTAATCTGCGCATGTTCGTCTGCCGTCTGCGACTAAACGTCGCGTTTAAAAGGAGCTTTACTCAACAAAACGGCCACGCCTTGCGTGTAAGGCCGAGGGAGAGAGCGCCCGACGGACACATACTAATAACTGGGGGAAACACCAATGAGCACTAGCACTGCGGCGGGTAATACTGCTGCACAGCCTGCGTTCCTGTCCAAGGAACGCATTATCGCCAAGCCCGGGTTCAACCGTTGGCTGGTACCACCGGCCGCCCTGGCGATCCACCTGTGTATCGGCATGGCCTACGGTTTTTCGGTGTTCTGGCTGCCGTTGTCCAAGGCGCTGGGGATCACCGCACCGGTCGCCTGCGCGCCGGACATGAGCTTCATCAGCCAGGTCTTCTCGTCGCAATGCGACTGGCCCATCTCCATGCTGGGCTGGATCTATACCCTGTTCTTCATCTTCCTCGGCTGCTCCGCAGCGATCTGGGGCGGCTGGCTGGAACACGCCGGGCCACGCAAGGCTGGTGTCGTTTCGGCCTTGTGCTGGTGTGGCGGCCTGCTGATCTCCGCGCTGGGGATCTATACCCACCAGATCTGGCTGATGTGGATCGGCTCCGGGGTCATTGGTGGTATCGGCCTGGGCCTGGGTTACATCTCGCCGGTCTCGACCCTGATCAAGTGGTTCCCGGACAAGCGCGGCATGGCTACCGGCATGGCGATCATGGGTTTCGGCGGCGGCGCGATGGTTGGCGCTCCGTTGGCAGCCGCCCTGATGGGCCACTTCGCTTCGCCGACCAGCGTGGGCGTGTGGCAGAGCTTCGTGGTCATGGCCGTGATCTACTTCGTGTTCATGATCGGCGGCGCCTTGTCCTACCGCGTTCCGCCTACCGGCTGGAAGCCTGAGGGCTGGACTGCCCCGGCGAAAAAAGCCAGCAACGCGATGATCACCCATCGTCACGTGCACGTGAACGTGGCCTGGAAAACCCCGCAATTCCGCCTGGTGTGGCTGGTGCTGTGCCTGAACGTGTCTGCCGGCATCGGCATCCTCGGCATGGCTTCGCCGCTGCTGCAGGAAGTGTTCGGCGGCAAGTTGCTGGGTAACGGCCTGGCATTTGGCCAACTGGATGCCGGCCAACTGGCTTCCATCGCGGCCATCGCAGCCGGCTTTACCGGTCTGTTGAGCCTGTTCAACATCGGTGGCCGGTTCTTCTGGGCATCGTTCTCCGACTACCTCGGCCGTAAAAATACCTACTTCGTGTTCTTCGCCCTGGGCTTTGCCCTGTACGCGTTGATCCCGAACCTGGGTCACCTGGGCAACGTCGCGCTGTTCGTGGCGGCGTTCTGCATCATCCTGTCGATGTACGGCGGTGGTTTTGCGACGGTCCCGGCTTACCTGGCGGACCTGTTCGGTACGCAAATGGTGGGGGCGATCCACGGTCGCCTGCTGACCGCTTGGGCAGCGGCGGGCGTACTGGGCCCGGTGCTGGTGAACTACCTGCGTGAGTATCAGTTGAGCATCGGCGTTGAACGCGCTGCCGCCTACGACATCACCTTGTACATCCTCGCCGGCCTGCTGGTGCTGGGCTTCATCTGCAACCTGCTGGTACGGCCGGTGGCAGACAAGTACTTCATGACCGACGCCGAACTGGCTGCCGAGCAGGCGCTGGGCCATGACAAGGGCGCCGATTCCAGCACCGTGCTGGAGTGGAAAGCCTCCTCCGGCAGCGTGCCATTGGCGGTTGCCGCCTGGCTGGCGGTGGGCATTCCGTTGGCGTGGGGCGTGTGGGTCACCCTGCAGAAAACCGCAGTCCTGTTCCACTAACACCGCGTAACCCTTGTGGGAGCGGGCTTGTGTGTGAGCAGGCCTGCTCGCGAATGCGATTGACCCATCAGCCCACGTTTGCTGACACACCGCTTTCGCGAGCAATCCCGCTCCCACACAAAGCTGCTCCCACACTTGTACTGACATGTCTATCCCCGACACTCCATCAGTCTTATCCCCTCCGATGTTTCTGTTTAGCGCCCGCGCCCCTATAATGGCTGCCTTTTTCGCCCAATGATTTTGCGGAGCTGGTGATGGCCGAACGTAAGGCGTCCGTCGAGCGCGACACTCTGGAAACCCAGATCAAAGCCTCGATCAACCTGGATGGCACCGGAAAGGCCCGATTTGATATCGGTGTACCTTTTCTTGAGCACATGCTGGACCAGATCGCCCGTCACGGGCTGATCGACCTGGATATCGTCAGCAAGGGCGACCTGCATATCGACGACCACCACACGGTGGAAGACGTCGGTATCACGTTGGGCCAGGCATTTGCCAAAGCCATCGGCGACAAGAAAGGCATCCGTCGCTACGGCCACGCCTATGTCCCGCTGGATGAAGCGCTGTCGCGTGTGGTCATCGACTTCTCCGGCCGCCCGGGCCTGCAGATGCACGTGCCGTACACCCGCGCCACCGTGGGCGGCTTCGACGTCGACCTGTTCCAGGAATTCTTCCAGGGTTTCGTCAACCACGCCCTGGTCAGCCTGCACATCGACAACCTGCGTGGCACCAACACCCACCACCAGATCGAGACCGTGTTCAAGGCTTTCGGCCGTGCCCTGCGCATGGCCGTGGAGCTGGATGACCGCATGGCCGGGCAAATGCCGTCGACCAAGGGCGTCCTGTAATGCAGACGGTCGCGGTTATCGACTACGGCATGGGTAACCTGCACTCGGTGGCCAAGGCCCTCGAGCACGTAGGTGCCGGCAAGGTGCTGATCACCAGCGATGCCGACGTGATTCGCGAAGCCGACCGGGTAGTGTTCCCGGGGGTTGGCGCGATTCGCGACTGCATGGCCGAGATTCGTCGCCTGGGCTTCGACAGCCTGGTGCGTGAAGTCAGCCAGGACCGGCCGTTCCTCGGCATCTGCGTGGGCATGCAAGCCTTGCTCGACAGCAGTGAAGAGAACGACGGCGTCGACTGCATCGGTCTGTTTCCGGGCCAGGTGAAGTTTTTCGGCAAGGACCTGCACGAAGACGGCGAGCACCTGAAGGTGCCACACATGGGCTGGAACGAAGTGCGCCAGACCGTGGATCACCCGCTGTGGCACGAAGTGCCGGACCTGGCGCGTTTCTATTTCGTACACAGCTATTACATCGCCGCCGGTAACCCGCGCCAGGTGGTGGGTGGCGGGCACTATGGCGTCGACTTCGCCGCGGCCCTGGCCGACGGTTCGCGCTTTGCCGTGCAATTCCACCCGGAGAAGAGCCATACCCATGGCCTGCAATTGCTGCAGAACTTCGCCGCGTGGGACGGGCGCTGGTAATGGCCAAGAAGGTCAAGCCGCCGATCTTGAACCTCACTCCCCAGCAGGAGAGTGAGGCCACCGACAAGATCAAGCGTTTCATGGAAGACCGCTTCGAGCTCAAGCTCGGCTCGTTCGAGGTCGCAGAAATCCTCGAACTGTTCACCACTGAAATTGCTCCGCACTATTACAACAGGGCGATTTTCGATGTGCAGACGCACCTTAAAGAAAGGTTCGAAAGCATCGAAAGCGACTTGTGGGCGCTCGAGAAACCCTGATTTCCCGAGCAACGCTGAATATCGAATAAGGTTTGCCAGATGCTGATTATTCCCGCAATCGATCTCAAGGACGGCGCCTGCGTACGTCTGCGCCAGGGCCGCATGGAAGATTCCACGGTGTTCTCCGATGACCCGGTGAGCATGGCTGCCAAGTGGGTGGAAGGCGGTTGCCGTCGTCTGCATCTGGTGGACTTGAACGGTGCGTTCGAAGGCCAGCCGGTCAACGGTGAAGTGGTGACGGCGATCGCCAAGCGCTACCCGAACCTGCCGATCCAGATCGGCGGCGGTATCCGCTCCCTGGAAACCATCGAGCACTACGTGAAAGCAGGCGTGAGCTACGTGATCATCGGCACCAAGGCCGTGAAAGACCCGGCCTTCGTCGCCGAAGCCTGCCGTGCGTTCCCCGGCAAAGTGATCGTGGGCCTGGACGCCAAGGACGGTTTCGTCGCCACCGACGGCTGGGCCGAGATCAGCACCGTCCAGGTGATCGACCTCGCCAAGCAGTTTGAAGCCGACGGCGTCTCCGCCATCGTTTATACCGACATCGCCAAAGACGGCATGATGCAGGGCTGCAACGTACCGTTCACCGCTGCGCTGGCCGCTGCCACCAAGATCCCGGTGATCGCTTCCGGCGGTATCCACAACCTGGGCGACATCAAGTCGCTGCTGGACGCGAAGGCGCCGGGGATCATCGGCGCGATCACCGGCCGGGCGATCTATGAAGGCACCCTGGACGTCGCTGAAGCCCAGGCTTACTGCGACGCCTACAACGGCTGAGGACTGACCATGGCGCTGGCCAAACGCATCATCCCTTGCCTGGACGTCGACAACGGTCGCGTGGTCAAGGGCGTCAAGTTCGAGAACATCCGTGACGCCGGCGACCCGGTGGAAATCGCCCGCCGCTACGACGAACAGGGTGCTGACGAGATTACCTTTCTCGACATCACCGCCAGCGTCGATGGTCGCGACACCACGCTGCATACCGTGGAGCGCATGGCCAGCCAGGTGTTTATCCCGCTGACCGTGGGCGGTGGCGTGCGCACCGTGCAGGACATTCGCAACTTGCTGAATGCCGGCGCGGACAAGGTTTCGATCAACACCGCGGCGGTGTTCAACCCGGAATTTGTCGGCGAAGCCGCACAGCACTTCGGTTCGCAATGCATCGTGGTTGCCATCGACGCCAAGAAAGTCTCCGGCCCGGGCGAAACCCCGCGCTGGGAGATCTTCACCCACGGCGGGCGCAAGCCGACCGGGCTGGATGCCGTGCAGTGGGCGATGAAGATGGAAGCCCTGGGCGCCGGTGAAATCCTGCTGACCAGCATGGACCAGGACGGCATGAAAAACGGCTTCGACCTGGGCGTGACCCGCGCCATCAGCGACGCACTGGGCATCCCGGTGATTGCTTCCGGCGGCGTCGGCAACCTGCAGCACCTGGCCGACGGCGTGATCGAAGGCCACGCCAGCGCAGTGCTGGCGGCGAGTATTTTCCACTTTGGCGAATACACCGTGCCTGAGGCCAAGGCCTACATGGCGGCGCGCGGTATCGTCGTACGCTAAACGTCACTGGACACCATGGCAGGCTCGCGGCACTCTCTGGGCTTGCCATGGATTCCGGTAACTTTCATGTTCAAAGACCTGCTGCTCGCCCTCGCCAGTACCACCGTTCTGCTGACGGGTTCGGCTTACGCTGATGAACCGTCCGACGGCGCTTCCCTGGTGTTGCTGACGGAAAACTTCCCGCCGTACAACATGGCGAAAAACGGCAAGAACTTCGCCAAGGAAGAGAACATCGAAGGCATTGCCGTGGACATCGTCCGCGAGACGTTCCAGCGTGCGGGTATTTCCTACAACCTGACCCTGCGGTTCCCTTGGGACCGGATCTACAAACTCGCCCTGGAAAAACCCGGTTACGGCGTGTTCGTGATGGCGCGCTTGCCGGACCGTGAGGCGCTGTTCAAATGGGTCGGCCCCATCGGCCCGGACGATTGGGTGCTGCTGGCCAAGGCTGACAGCAAGATCCAGCTGAGCGACCTTGAGCAGGCGCGGCGCTACAAGATCGGCGCCTACAAGGGCGACGCCATCGCCGAGAGCCTAGAGAAGCAGGGGCTCAAGCCGGTGATCGTGTTGCGGGATCAGGACAACGCGAAAAAGCTGGTGGATGGCCAGATCGACCTGTGGGCCACCGGGGACCCGGCGGGCCGTTATCTGGCACGCCAGGTCGGGGTGACCGGGCTCAAGACTGTGTTGCGTTTCAACAGCGCGGAGCTGTACCTGGCGCTGAACAAAAACGTGCCGGATGACGTAGTGGCGAAACTCCAGGCGGCCCTCGATCAGTTACGGCAGGAGGGTGTCGTCGATGAAATCATGGGGCGTTATCTCTAGGTTGTTTTCTGTGGGCTCGGGCACCGCTGCTGGTACTTCCTCTGGCTCCTCAACAGCAGTAACCGCCGCTTCAGGTTGCAGCAGCTCGCTGAAGTAGACGTTATCTCCGCTGGCATAGGTCAGGGTTGGCCCGAGCTGGCTGCCGTCAGCCCGCAATAGCTCGTATCGGCTTTTGACCAGGTAGGCAGCGATGGATTTATTCGCCGGGATGTAAGCCATCACATCCGCCACGCCCTCCCGTTCCCAGCCTTGTGCGGTCAAGCCCGTATGCGTGAAGTCGCGATTGAGGTTGGCACTGATACTCAACGGATGCCGGGGTGCCCAGGCAGCCTTTATATCGACGCCGGTCAAGGAGCGCAGGCCCAAGGAGAAGTCACTGATCTCTCCTTTTGCGAATACCCAACTGAAGGTTTGGCTTGCTGGCGTGGTGTTTTGACCGCTGGCCACCAAGCTGTACTGGTCGATTCTTTTCAACCGATATACCGGGCACGTTTGCAGTTTTTCCAGGGGCGTCAGGGTCGGGTCGTTCACGGTAAACCAGGGCAGTTCGCACACATGAATGCCCTCTGTTACCTGCTCCGGCATCGTGCGTCCTGGTGCCATTTCGGGTGAAAGTGGCGGCAAATCCTCGGAATGAAGCGCAAGGTCCAGCCGCAGGGCGTGCACCGGGCTTTGCCTGGTTGGCTTGGCATAGCCCTCGGCGCCGGTAAAGGTGCCCGGTGCCAGGTAGGCTTGGCCAGGAGCTGCTTGCGACGGGGAGACACCCCAGGCGCTGAAGTCCCGGTGGGCGCCGCTGCCTTGGTCGCTCCAGATCAATTGGTCGACATAGGCCTGAGTCACCAGGTCTTCTCTGACACAGCGGATGGTATTGCGTGGTGGTTTGTCGTTACCGAGGCCACAGACCAGCCCCATCGCCACATAACCTTCTGGAGCGGTGGGCCGCCAGATTGAGAAATTGGCGCGCGCCCTTGGTCCCGAGTGTTCCCAGACTCTCTCGAAGTCGACGGGGGGCCGCAAGGCGGTGCCATTCTCCCGGTCAACTTCGCTGACAACCGCGACGATGTTCAGTTGATTGATGTTGTGGTAACCCGCCACGGCCACATCACCCAGCGGGACGAAGTTGCCCAGCGCGTCGGAGGATGTGCTCGGGCGCCAGAAGGTCACGGGTTTTTCGGCGCGAGTGCCTTTGTCGTTCCATACAGGAACGAACTCGGTGGTGAAGTTGATCAGCAGGTCTTTGTATTGCAGTGAGTTCATCTACAGACTCTCCAGTGGATACGAAGATCCACTATCGAAGAGTCCGCTCGGTCAGGCGCGGTAGCTATATAGCACTAGCGGTAAGTGCCGTTTTTTCCGTGCCCGGCCATGGCCTGGTTGCTGCGCAGGCTGATCATCAACTTGATGTCGATCCACTCGACGCCCTGGGCCTTGAGCTTGGGCAGCTCACGTTCGAGTACCGCCAGTGTCTGTGGATAAGGGTGGCCGATCATCACCGCCGAACCCTGTTTGTGGGCCAGCTTGATCGCGGTCTGCAGCTGGGTGGTGATGGCCGCTTCGGTGCGTTCGTCGTCGAGGAACACATCCCGCGAGACGCTGGCCAGGCCAATCTTTTGCGCCTCGGCGGCGGCGACGGTTTTAGCGCTGGTGCGGCTGTCGACGAAGAACTTGTGGCGCCGTTGCAGCTCACCCATCAACCAGGCCATGGCCTCCGGCTGGGCGGTCATGCGGCTGCCCATGTGGTTGTTGATGCCGGCGGTGTAGGGCACGGCCTTGAAGGCCGCGTCCAGGCGTTTGCCCAGCTCTTCGATGGGCAGGTCGGGGTGCCAGGCGAACGGGCCGGTGGCCGGGTCCATGGGCATGTGCAGGATGACGATCTTGCCGGCCTTGTGGGCTTCGCGGGCGAATTCGGCGGCGTGGGGTGTGTCGGGCATGATCGCCGTGGTCACCGGGCCGGGCAGGGCGAGCACACGACGATCCCGGGGCAGGTTTTGCCCCAGGTCGTCGATGATCAGGGTCAGGTAGGCTTTGTGTTCAGCGGGGGCTGCACTGGCGGGGTTGCCTTGGGCGACTCCCGCCAGACAGCACAGCAAAGCGATGATCAGTCCACGGCGCATATCAACGGCTGCGCGTAATGCTCAGGCCCTTGAGCAGGCTCAGCGCCTGGGCCAACTGATAATCGTCGTCCTGCGGCATCGGTTTGGCTTTCGAGCCGCTGCCGGTCGGCTGGTCGGCGCCGCCGTTGCCATTGCCCAGGTGGCCTTGCAGGTCCGCTTCCTTGTAGAACTCGCTGTCGGCTTCGTTGGTGATCTTGGCCTTGCGCACTTCGATGTCCGGCACGATGCCCTGGGCCTGGATCGAGCGACCGTTCGGCGTGTAGTACAGCGCCGTGGTGATCTTCAAGGCACGCTCGTTGTTCAGCGGCAGCACGGTTTGCACCGAGCCTTTGCCGAAGCTGGTGGTGCCCATCAGCACGCCGCGTTTCTGGTCTTGCAGGGCGCCGGCGACGATTTCCGAAGCCGAGGCGCTGCCGCCGTTGATCAGCACAACCATCGGCACGCCTTCGCTGAGGTCGTTGCCGGTGGCCGAGAAGCGCAGCTCGGAGTTGGCGATACGGCCCTTGGTGTAGACGATCAGGCCCTTGGTGATGAAGTGGTCGACCACTTCCACAGCGGCCTGCAACACGCCGCCCGGGTTGTTGCGCAGGTCGAGCACGATGCCGCTGAGTTTCTTGCCGTTGTCTTTGCGCAGCTTGGCGAGGGCCTTGGCCACTTCGTCGCCGGTCTTGACCTGGAACTGGGTGATACGGATGTAGCCGTAGCCCGACTCCAGCAGCTGGCTCTTCACGCTCTTGACCGTGATGGTGGCGCGGGTCAGGGTCACGTCGAACGGCGTGCCGCCGTCGCGCACCAGGGTCAGGGTGATTTTCTGGCCGATCTTGCCGCGCATCTTGTCGACGGCTTCGGTCATGGTCTGGCCGCGGGTCGGCTGGCCGTTGATCTTGACGATAAAGTCACCGGCCTGGATGCCGGCCTTGGACGCAGGGGTGTCATCGATCGGCGAAACGACCTTGATGTTGCCGTCGTCGGCGCCGACTTCAATGCCCAGGCCACCGAATTCACCGCTGGTGCTCTCCTGCAGCTCGGCGAAATCTTCCGGGCCCAGGTAGGCGGAGTGCGGGTCAAGGTTGCTGAGCATGCCCTTGATGGCATTTTCCAGCAGGGTCTTGTCGTCCACAGGTTCGACATAAGCGGCCTTGATCCGGTCCATGACCTCGGCAAAGGTGCGCAACTCGTCCAGCGGCAGCGGGGCCTTGGTGGTCGCGGCCGTGGCCGACTGGGCGGTCTGGTCGGCGAATGCCAAAGGCGCGCCGATCACCAGAGCGATCGTCAGGGCCAGCGATGTGAGGCGGGACAAATGCAGCATGTCGAACGAACTCCTAATGTAGATGCGACCCTTATCCTTGGGTACGGCACCATTGTGCCGGGTCGCTCGGGCGGCCCTGCTGACGAATAGCGAAGTACAGCGCCGGGGTGTCCTGGCCACCACTGTTACCGACAGTGGAGATGGATTCACCGGCTTTTACAACATCACCTGCCGCTTTAAGCAAAGTTTGATTGTGGCCGTAAAGGCTCAAATAGCCATTACCGTGGTCAAGAATCACCAGCAAACCTGCACCACGCAGCCAATCGGCGAATACCACGCGGCCGCCGTGGATAGCGTGGACCTGGGTGCCGGCACCGGCACTGATCATCACACCGTCCCACTTGGCGCGGGTGTCATCGCCACGGGTTTCACCAAAGCGTGCCAGTAATCGACCATCAACTGGCCATGGAAGTTTGCCCCGAGCTGAAGCAAAAGGTCCGCCGAAGGATTCGCCGGCGCTGGAAACCAGCGGGCCAGGCGCTGCACGCGCCGGTTTACGCGGGGCCGGGGCGTCGGTAGTGGCGCTGGCGACTGCCTCGGCGGCTTCACGCTCGCGCTTTTTTTCGGCTTCCTGCTGGGCAAGCAGCGCTTTTTGCCGCGCCTGCTCTGCCTCACGGGCCTGGCGCGCCAGGGTTTCCTCGATGGTTTTCAGGACTTTGCCGAGGTCGGCCTGGTCTTGCTCGCGGGCCTGGAGCTTGGCGTCACGGGCTTTCACGTCGTCATTCAGCTTGGCCAGCGCCTGCTGGCGCTCCTTGCGGACCTTGTCCAGCTCGTCGCGCTGGCTGTCGAGGGCGGTTTTCTGGTCGAGCAGCTGCGACTGCTGGTTGGCGATTTCCTGCTCGACATTGGCCAACTGGCGCAGGGTCTCGTTGAAGCTTTTCAGTTGCTCCAGGCGGGCCTTGCTCAGGTAGTCGTAATAGGTAAGGGTGCGGGCGAATTTTTCCGGGTTCTGCTGGTTGAGCAGCAGCTTGAGGTATTCCTGGCGGCCGTTCTGGTAAGCGGCGCGGGCCTGGATCGCGATCAGGCGTTGCTGTTCAACGCGGGCGCTCTGGAGTTTTTTTTTCTCAGCGTCGAGTCGCTCCAGTTCCGACTCGCTCTTCTTTAGTTCTTTTTGCAGCTCCTGGACCTGCTTCTCCAGCTTGCCCATCTCGGTTTCCGTGCCGCGCAGGTCTTTCTGCACGCCGGACTTCTCTTCCTGGAGCTTGCCGAGCAGCTTCTTCAGCTCGGTAATGTCCTGACGCGTAGCGTCCAACTGTTGTTGGGTTTGTGCGCGCTCATCGGCAAACGCCGGTTGGAGCAGGCAGACAAGAGCAAGGGTAATCAAGGCGCGAAGCATAGAGGCGGGCGACACCAGGGAAAGGGACGGCCTAGTATGCCCGCCAAGCGCTGCAAAAAAAACGCCCAATTCGGCTTGGCAGGCAAGTTAGGTGCCCAGTGGCCGCATTCTGCAAGCAATTGTGGGCAAGTCCCATAGCCCTTTGAAGGCGACGAGCGGTAGAGAGCGTCGTGTCGTGCTTCTGCAGTTGTTTTGTGTGCTTCGCGAAATGCCTTGAAATGCTCCGCCCTGACGGTGCATTTGCGCTCGGAATAGACTCTTCGGCCCTGTTAATCCGACGGTCGGCATAGTCAGTAATGCCTTGTATTCACGAGTCAAAAGGCCAGCAAACGTGGCTTGATTATGGGCTTCCCGACCTTCGTAGTCTGGATCGGGCTTTGCGAGCGCGTCCACTTGAGGAAGTGGCCGCCGGCAACGATGTCGAAGCGGCCATCGATATAGTCGCAATGCATTTTGGCATTGCCCATTCGAGCTCTTCAGCTGTGGAAATTACTTCGCCTTTGGGGCAAATAGCGATCAGGCGTAGCTGTCTGCAGCACATTGTTGAAAAGCGGCAGGACGCCAGAGAGCGTTATGTCAGGTTCGCCTTGGACACATTGACGGGGCCTCTGGAAATATGGCGTGTTGCTTATAGCGATTGCTCCGCTCGTTTAGCATTCATTGGGGCTTATGAATCCAGGAGGCAGATGCTGGTGGTGGTCAATATTCAGGCTGGCAATGTGCTGTGGAACTTCATGCAGACAGACGCCAAGGCCTTGAACAAGCATCGTCATGGTGAGTTGCTCTACAAGCGTTACGAGCTTTTGTGATGCCCAAAGAAAAGGGCAGCTCTTTCGAACTGCCCTAAGTAGTGCTTGCTTGATATTCATATACACACCCTCAAGCAGGGGTGTGGAGGTCTCACCCTACGCGGATATCCAGCCATCTGCGGGGTTCCTACGCCAGTTATCGCCGCTGGAGGCAACTGGTTTCGCGCTCGAGTCCATTATTGACGGGCTGCCTGTTTTGAGCAACCCCTGAACTGTGTCAGACCAGAATCGAAGTGCCAGTCATCTCTTTCGGCTTCTCCAGCCCCATCAGCATCAACATGGTCGGTGCCACGTCGGCCAGCACGCCGCCATCACGTACTTTAAAGTCACGTTTGCCGACGTAGATGAATGGCACCGGCTCGGTGGTGTGGGCGGTGTGGGCCTGGCCGGTGGATTCGTCGGACATTTGCTCGCAGTTGCCGTGGTCGGCGGTGATCAGCGCTTCGCCGCCCACCTTGTCCAGGGCGTCGACGATGCGGCCGACGCACAGGTCCAGGCATTCCACGGCTTTTACCGCCGCTTCCAGGTTGCCGCTGTGGCCCACCATGTCACCGTTGGCGTAGTTGACCACGATCACGTCGTAGCGCTGGTGTTCGATGGCGTCGACGATCTTGTCCGTGACTTCCGGGGCACTCATCTCCGGCTGCAGGTCGTAGGTGGCGACTTTCGGCGACGGAATCAGGATGCGTTCTTCACCCGGGAACGGTTCTTCACGACCGCCGGAGAAGAAGAAGGTCACGTGGGCGTATTTCTCGGTTTCGGCAATGCGCAGTTGGGTCTTGCCGTTTTTCGCCAGGTAATCCCCCAGCACGTTTTCCAGGCTGCCCGGGGCAAATGCCGACGGGGCCGGGATGTTGGCGGCGTATTGGGTCAGCATCACGAATTCGACTTTCGGCTGGCGGGCGCGCTCGAAGTCCTTGAAGCCGGCATCGACGAATACGTGGCTCAGCTCGCGGGCACGGTCGGCGCGGAAGTTCATGAACACCACGGCGTCGCCATCTTCGACCTTGACCGGTTCGCCGATGGTGGTGGCCTTGACGAACTCGTCACTCTCGCCACGGGCGTAGGCGGCCTCCAGGCCTTCCTGGGCGGTGGCGGCGTTGAATTCGGCCTGGCCGTCGACGATCAGGTTGTAGGCCTGTGCCACGCGGTCCCAGCGGTTGTCGCGGTCCATGGCGAAGTAGCGGCCAACCAGGCTGGCGATGCGGCCTTTGCCGAGGGTCTTGAAGGTTTCATCCAGCAGTTCGATGGAGGACTGGGCACTTTTCGGCGGGGTGTCGCGGCCGTCGAGGAACGCGTGCAGGTAGATCTTCTCGGCGCCGCGCTTGAAGGCCAGTTCGGCCATGGCGATCAGGTGGTCCTGGTGGCTGTGGACGCCGCCGTCCGACAGCAGGCCCATGAAGTGCACGGCCTTGCCGGCCTTGACCGCTTTATCCACTGCCGCGCAGATGTTTGGGTTCTCGAAAAACTCACCGTCGCGGATCGCTTTGGTCACGCGGGTGAAGTCTTGATAGACCACTCGTCCGGCACCGAGATTCATATGGCCGACTTCCGAGTTGCCCATTTGGCCGTCCGGCAGGCCAACATCCATACCCGAGCCCGAGATCAGGCCGTTCGGAACGGTAGCGCTCAGACGGTCCAGTACTGGCTTGCTGGCCGAGTACACGGCGTTGTCGTGGTGGCTTTCACTGTGTCCGAAGCCATCGAGAATTATCAGGACCAAAGGTTTAGGCGTAGTAGTCATAGATCCTCTCGCGGCGGTAATGAATGAAGGGAATAGAAAAGGGAGTGGCAGTTTAAAGCGAAGTTCCGACCACGTCACCGCTTTACGGGGGTTGGCCGACCATGACGGCTGTGTATACTTACCGCCATTTTAACGCCCTGGAACCTCCTTGATGGTTGATCACCTGATTGCATTTGCCACTACCCACTATTTGCTCGCTGGTGCGTTCGTCGTACTGCTGGCGCTGCTGATCGCTCACGAATTGAGCCGCGGTGGCCGCAGCCTCAGCACGTCCGAGCTGACCGCCCTGGTCAACAAGGATGAGGCCGTAGTGGTGGACATTCGTCCCGCCAAGGATTTCGCCGCCGGTCACATTGTCGGCGCGCTGAACATTCCCCAGGACAAACTGATTTCGCGCCTGGCCGAGCTGGAAAAGCACAAGGCCAAGACGATTATCCTGGTCGACGCCCAGGGCCAGCACTCCGGCACCCACGCCCGCGAGATGCTGAAAACCGGCTTCAACGCCGCCAAACTGTCGGGTGGTATTTCCAGCTGGCGTGGCGATAACCTGCCGCTGGTGAAGTGATATGAGCCAGGTTGTCGTTTATTCCAGCGATTATTGCCCTTATTGCATGCGGGCCAAGGCCCTGCTTGTGAAAAAGGGCATTGCCTTCGAAGAGATCAAGGTTGATGGCAAGCCCCAGGTGCGCGCCGAGATGACCAAGAAAGCGGGACGCACGTCCGTGCCGCAGATCTGGATCGGTGACAAGCATGTCGGTGGTTGCGATGACCTGTTCGCACTCGAGCGCGCCGGTAAACTGGATGCGCTGCTTCACGTCTGACTCCTAACCCCTAAAAGACCCCAAGATCACGAAGGATCTGCGATGACTGACCAACAGAACACCGAAGCGGCAGCAGAAGAAGCTCAAGGCCCACAATTTTCCCTGCAGCGTATTTACGTACGTGACTTGTCGTTCGAAGCGCCGAAAAGCCCGGCCATCTTCCGTCAGGAATGGACCCCGAGCGTTGCGCTGGACCTGAACACCCGTCAGAAGGCACTGGAAGGTGACTTCCACGAGGTCGTGCTGACCCTGTCGGTCACCGTCAAGAACGGCGAAGAAGTGGCCTTCATTGCTGAAGTGCAACAGGCCGGTATCTTCCTGATCCAGGGCCTGGACGAAGCGTCCATGAGCCACACCCTGGGCGCGTTCTGCCCGAACATCCTGTTCCCGTATGCCCGTGAGACCCTGGACAGCCTGGTCACCCGTGGCTCGTTCCCGGCGCTGATGCTGGCCCCGGTGAACTTCGATGCCCTGTATGCGCAAGAGCTGCAGCGCATGCAACAGGAAGGCTCGCCAACGGTTCAGTAAGCTGTTCTGAGCAACGACGCCGATCCAATGTGGGAGCGGGCTTGCTCGCGAAAGCGGTACTTCAGTCGATATCTTCGT
>NZ_JBSVWQ010000088.1:0-23358 GCF_054071215.1 Pseudomonas sp. SDO5522_S412
CAGAAACACATTCAGTGACTGACACTCCGCTTTCGCGAGCAAGCCCGCTCCCACATTTTTTTGTGTACACATTCAATGCCCGTGGCTTCTGCCCACATGTGATGGCTCAGCCTCGCTGGCCGCGACACTCCCGCTGACTTCCAGCCGCTGCAAAATCCCGCACTGATCCAGATCCGGCCCGCCGCCACAGCGCTGGCGCAGGTCGAGCAACTGTTCCTGCAACGCCAGCAGCCCGTCGATCCGCGCCTTGACGTGGTGGATATGCTCGTCGATCAACGCATTCACGCTTTCGCACTGGTCCTGAGGACTGTCACGCAGGCCCAGCAGGCTGCGAATTTCCTCAAGGGTCATGTCCAGGCTGCGGCAGTTGCGGATAAACACCAGTCGTTCGGTGTGCGCCTGGGTGTACAGCCGGTAATTACCGTCACTGCGCGCAGGCGGCGGCAGCAGGCCTTCTTTCTCGTAATAACGGATGGTTTCCACCTGGCAATCCGTCAATTTTGCCAATTCGCCGATCTTCATCGCAGCAATCTCCTAAAGGATGCTTGACCCTATAGTGGCTACAGGGTCTTTACTTGGCAACAGGCACCTTTACGGACGCGACAGAATGAGCGATTCCATCCACACCCCGCACAAGCACGACCATGATCATGACCACGCGCACGATCACGGCCCCAAGCTCAAACCTGTGCAGAAGCACGACCATGGCAGCCATGGCGATTCCTGCTGTTCCAGCAAGGCCGCGCCGGCGCTGGTGAAGCTGACCGAAGCCCCGACAGCGGGCTCGCGGCTGAGCACCTTCCGCATCGAAGCCATGGACTGCCCCACCGAGCAGACGCTGATCCAGAACAAACTGGGCAAGCTTGCGGGTGTGCAGCAGCTGGAATTCAACCTGATCAACCGCATTCTCGGCGTCACTCACGACCTGCCGACGACCGCGCCGATCATCGACGCCATCAAGTCCCTGGGCATGCAGGCGGACCCCATCGAAGAAGGCGTCGCCCCGGCTGAGCCGCCGGCGAAGAAGCACTGGTGGCCGCTGGCCGTGTCCGGCGTGGGCGCTCTGGGTGCTGAAGTGCTGCACTTCACCAACGCAGCCCCGACATGGGTGATTGCCCTGGTCGCGCTGATCTCGATCTTCAGCGGCGGCCTCACCACCTACAAAAAGGGCTGGATCGCCCTGAAAAACCTCAACCTGAACATCAACGCCCTGATGAGCATCGCCGTCACCGGCGCGATCCTGATCGGCCAGTGGCCGGAAGCGGCGATGGTGATGTTCCTGTTCACCGTGGCCGAGTTGATCGAGGCCAAGTCCCTGGACCGCGCACGTAATGCCATCAGCGGCTTGATGCAGATGACGCCGGAACAGGCCACGGTCCGTCAGGCAGATGGCAGTTGGGTTGAACAGGAGGTTAAAGTCATCGAACTGGGCGCCATCGTGCGGGTTCGTCCCGGCGAGCGCATTGGCCTGGACGGTGAAGTCACCTCCGGCCAGTCCACCATCGACCAGGCGCCGATTACCGGTGAAAGCCTGCCGATCGAAAAGACCGTGGGCGACAAAGTCTTCGCCGGCACCATCAACCAGGCCGGCTCCCTGGAATACAAAGTCACTGCAGCCGCCAACAACTCCACCCTGGCGCGGATCATCCACGCCGTGGAACAGGCCCAGGGCGCCCGCGCGCCAACCCAGCGTTTTGTCGACACCTTCGCCAAGGTCTACACCCCGGCGGTGTTCATCTTTGCCCTGGGTGTGGCGTTGATCCCGCCGCTGTTCATGGGCGGTGTGTGGTTTGAATGGGTCTACCGCGCACTGGTATTGCTGGTGGTCGCGTGCCCATGTGCACTGGTGATTTCCACCCCGGTGACCATCGTCAGCGGCCTGGCGGCCGCGGCGCGCAAAGGCATCCTGATCAAGGGCGGTGTGTACCTGGAGGGTGGCTACAAACTCGACTACCTGGCCCTCGACAAGACCGGCACCATCACCCACGGCAAGCCGGTGCAAACCGATTACCTGGCGCTGTTCCCGAACATGGAAGACAGCGCACCGGCTCTGGCCGCGAGCCTGGCCGGGCGCTCCGATCACCCGGTGTCCCTGGCCATCGCCAACGCGGCTGTGGATAAGAATCTCGCCGTTCACACGGTGGATAACTTCGAGGCCCTGACCGGTCGCGGTGTGAAGGGTGAAATCAATGGCGAGGTCTACTACCTGGGCAACCACCGTCTGGTGGAAGAGCTGAACCTGTGCTCGCCGGCCCTGGAGAAGAAGCTCTTCGCCCTGGAAAAACAAGGCAAGTCCGTGGTCCTGCTGCTGGACAAGTCCGGCCCGCTGGCGCTGTTCGCCGTGGCCGACACCGTGAAGGACACCAGCCGCGAAGCCATCCAGCAGTTGCATGACCTGGGCATCAAGACCCTGATGCTGACCGGCGACAACACCCACACGGCCAAGGCGATCGCCGATCAGGTGGGTATCGACCAGGCCCAGGGCGACTTGTTGCCCACCGACAAACTGCAAGCCATCGAAGCGCTCTACGCCAAGGGCCACCGGGTCGGCATGGTCGGCGACGGCATCAACGACGCCCCGGCGCTGGCCCGTTCCGAGATCGGGTTTGCCATGGCCGCCGCCGGTACCGACACCGCCATCGAGACCGCCGACGTGGCCCTGATGGACGACGACCTGCGCAAGATTCCGGCATTCATTCGGCTGTCGCGGCAAACGTCGAGTATCCTCAAGCAGAACATCGCCCTGGCCCTGGTGATCAAGGCGATCTTCCTCGCGGTGACCTTCCTTGGAATGGCCACCATGTGGATGGCGGTGTTCGCCGACATGGGCGTGAGCCTGCTGGTGGTATTCAATGGTCTGCGCCTGCTGCGCAAATAGTCGATGAGAGGGTGGTGTGCTGAGTGCCGAGCTGAAGGCGTTTTACATGGTCGCCCGCCTGGGCAGCATTACCCAGGCGGCGAAAAAGCTCGGGCTCAGCCAGCCCACGGTGACCACCCAGATTCGTCACCTGGAAAGCCAGTACTCGGTGGAATTGTTCTACCGTGGCGGGCGCCGCCTGACCGTCAGCGACGAAGGCGCGCGGCTGTTGCCGATGGTCAAGGCGCTGTTGCAGCAGGAAGCGGACATCGAGTTTTTCCTGCGCAACAGTGGCCAGGTACAAGGGGCCTTGAGGATTGCCGCGACGGCACCTTATTACATCCTCGACCTGGTCAAGACCTTCCGCGAGCGGCTGCCGCAGGTCGAGGTTTCGGTGGAGATCGGCAACTCCCAGCAGGTGCTGGAAGCGCTGGATGACTACCGCGTCGACGTCGCCGCCTCGTCCCAATTGCTTGAAGACCCGCGCCTGATCCGGCGGGTACTGGGCATGGACCCGCTGGTGCTGGCGGTGCATCGCAATCATCCGCTGGCGGTACTTGAACATGTACCGCTGACCGCGCTGGCCGGGCATACCTTGCTGATGCGCGAGCCGGGGTCGACCACCCGTCGATTGACCGAAGAGATGTTGCAGGGCGCCGGCGTGAGTTACGGGCCGTTGCTGGAGATCGGCAGCCGGGAATCGATCCGTGAGGCGGTGTTGCGCAATATCGGCATCAGCATCATTGCCCGCCAGGAAGTGCCCCACGACCCGCAATTGCGGGTGCTGACCATCGAAAATGCGCCGCAGATTCCCGAGTATTTGTACTGCCTCAAAGAGCGAAAGGGCGCCCGGTTGCCGGCGGCGTTCCTGGGGTTGGCGCAGGAAATGTCTCCGATCTAAAGTGTTACGCTGGCTTTGCCATTCGCGAGCAAGCCCGCTCCCACCTTCGACCGAGTTTGACGTTTGGAATGCGATCCAATGTGGGAGCGGGCTTGCTCGCGAAAGCGGTAGCCCTGTCACCGTCCCTTTCCAGCCCTACCCAAATCCACCAATACCACTATCGCCACGTTTTGCCTTTCTGCCACAAGAGGGACGCATTGCCTGCCTAGGATGACCTTCATCAGTTTGATGAGGTGCCTCCATGAACACAGCCATGACTAATCCCGGCGCGCCAATGAAGGTGCGCGGTGTACAGAAACGCTTCGGCGCCTTCACCGCGCTGGATAACGTGTCCCTGGACGTCGCCGCTGGCGAACTGGTGTGCCTGCTGGGCCCGTCGGGCTGCGGCAAGACCACCTTGCTACGCTGCATCGCCGGCCTGGAGCGCCAGGACAGCGGCGAGTTGTACCTCGGCGACCGCGATGTTTCCCTACTGGCACCCCAGGCTCGGGACTACGGCATTCTGTTCCAGTCCTACGCGCTGTTTCCCAATCTCACCGTCGAAGCGAACATCGGCTACGGCCTCACCGGCAGTGGCCGCGATGAAGTGCGCAAGCGTGTCGGGCAGATGCTCGAACTGGTGGGTTTGGTGGGCAGCGAAAAGAAATACCCCGGCCAACTTTCCGGCGGCCAACAACAGCGTGTGGCACTGGCTCGCGCCCTAGCGCCGGCGCCGTCCTTGCTGCTGCTGGACGAACCCATGTCGGCCCTCGACGCCCGGGTGCGCGAGCATCTGTGCACCGAGCTGCGCCAATTGCAGCGCCGCTTGGGCATCACCACCCTGATGGTCACCCACAACCAGGACGAGGCCATGCTGATGGCCGACCGCATCGCTGTGATGAACAACGGCAAGGTCGAGCAGTACGCCACGCCCCAGGAAATCTACGACCGCCCGGCCACACCGTTCGTGGCCGAGTTCGTCGGCCAGGGCAACTGGCTGCCGTTCAGTCGCAACAGCGCCAGCCACGCTCAGGTTGGCGGCATGAATATGCGCCTGGCGGACAACGCAGGCGTCGCGAAATCGGGCCGTCTGTTCTGCCGCCCGGAAGCCATCAGCGTCAACCCGCCGGTGCATGAAGAAAACCTGTTCCCGGCCAAGGTCCGCGAGATCACTTTCCTCGGCAACCGCTGCCGCATGAGCTTCGAGCTGGACCAACTGCCCGGCCATCCGCTGCTGGCCGAACTGGCCCCGGAAGCCATGCCGCGTCTTGGCGCCCAGGACATCTGGGTCGCGCTGCCCCCGCGCAGCCTGCAGGTGTTTGCCTGAGATGGCCCGCGATATGACTCTGCCGATACCCGATAACGTGGCTCGTCAGGTTTCCCGTGCCGAACTCGGCGACCGTATTTTTGTTATCGGCGGCAAGCTGCTCTGGCTCTGCCTGCTGGGCGTCGCGGTGCTGATGCCGCTGCTGGCGATCTTCTGGCGCGGCTTCAGCAGTGAAGCCGGGCAGGGCGGTGGCCTGGTGGCGGCGCGGGAGTTGGTCACCAGCGATAACTTCCACTGGTTGCTGGGTAACAGCCTGAAGGTTTCCGGCAGCGTGGCGGTCATCGTCGTACCGCTGGCTTACCTGTTTGCCTACGCGCTGCAACGCACGCTGATTCCCGGCAAGGCGATCTGGCGCGGCATGTCGCTGCTGCCGTTGATGGCGCCGTCGATGTTGCCCGGGATTGCGCTGGTCTACCTGTTCGGCAACCAGGGCATGTTGCGCGGGCTGCTGTCGGACAACATCTATGGCTTCTGGGGCATCGTCCTCGGCGAAGTGATCTACACCTTTCCCCATGCCTTGATGATCCTGTTGTCGGCGCTTTCCCTGGCGGATGCACGTTTGTTCGATGCCGCATCGAGCATGGGCGCGAGTCCCGCCCGGGCGTTTCGCAGCATCACCTGGCCGGCGACGCGCCAGGCCGTGTTTGCCGCGTTTTGCCTGGTGTTCACCCTGACCATCACCGACTTCGGTGTGCCTGTTGTAGTGGGCGGCGACTACCAAGTGTTGGCGCTGGAAGCCTACAAAGCCGTGGTCGGCCAGCAGCAATTCGGCCGCGGTGCCTTAATCGGCATGGTCCTGCTGCTGCCGGCACTGTTCAGCTTCGGTGTCGACGCCTGGCTACGCCGTCGTCACGGCGACTCCATGAGCGGCCGCGCCCAGGTGTTCCAGCCGGCACCGTCGAAGCTGCGGGACGGCTGCTACCTGGTCATCGTCCTGCTGATCTGCGCGATCCTGCTGCTGGTGTTCGGCATGGCGGTCTACTCATCCTTGGTGAAATTCTGGCCCTACAACCTGTCGCTGTCCCTGGCCCACTACCAGTTCGAAGACACGGCCGGCGGCGGCTGGCTGGCCTACCGCAACAGCATCACCATGGCCCTGTGCACCGCGTTGATCGGCAGCGTGCTGATCTTCACCGGCGCCTACCTGATGGAAAAGACCAGGGGCCAGAAGGGCCTGAACCTGGCGCTGCGCATGCTCAGCTTCGTGCCGATGGCGGTGCCGGGGTTGGTGCTGGGCCTGGGCTACGTGTTCTTTTTCAACCTCAACGGCAACCCGCTGCATGTGCTCTACGGCACCATGACGTTGCTGGTGGTGTGCACCATTGCTCACTATTTGACCACCGCCCAAATGACCGCCACCACGGCCCTGCGCCAACTGGACGCGGAATTCGAAGCCGCCGCGCTGTCGCTGAAGGCGCCGCTGTACCGCCATTACCTGCGGGTCACCGTGCCGATCTGCCTGCCGGCGCTGCTGGACATCGTGCGCTACCTGTTCGTCTCGGCGATGACCACCGTCTCCGCCGCGATCTTCCTCTACAGCCCCGACACCATTCTCGCCGCCGTCGCCGTGCTGAACATGGACGACGCCGGCAACGTCGGCGGTGCGGCGGCCATGTCGACCCTGATCCTGTTCACCTCGGCGGGCGTGTCCTTGCTGCTGGCGTGGGCCTCACGCGGCTTGTTGCGCCGCTCCCAGGCCTGGCGCCAAACCGCGCCCGGCCAATAATTCACCCATAAAGGAACTGCACCATGTTCAAGCCCCTGGCGTTAGCCGCTGCTGTGCTCACTGCGTTCAGCCTGAATGCCTTTGCCGCCAAGACCGAGTTGACCGTGTACACGGCCCTCGAAGCCGAGCAATTGAAGACCTACAAACAAGCCTTCGAAAAGGCTAACCCGGACATCGATATCAAATGGGTGCGCGATTCCACTGGCATCATCACCGCCAAGCTGCTGGCCGAAAAAGCCCGCCCGCAGGCTGACGTGGTCTGGGGCCTGGCGGCTTCCAGCCTGGCGATCCTCGACCAGCAGGGCATGCTGCAAAACTACGCACCGGCAGATTTGAGCAAGATCGGTGCGAACTACCGCGACGCCGCCAACCCGCCTGCCTGGGTCGGCATGGACGTGTGGGCTGCGACCATTTGCTTCAACACCGTCGAAGCCGAAAAGCAGGGCCTGAGCAAGCCGGTGAGCTGGCAGGACCTGACCAAGCCTGAGTACAAGGGCAAGATCGTGATGCCCAACCCGGCCTCGTCCGGCACCGGTTTCCTGGATGTGAGTGCCTGGTTGCAGACCTTCGGCGAGAAGCAGGGCTGGCAGTACATGGACGACCTGCACCAGAACATCGGCCAGTACGTTCACTCCGGTTCCAAACCCTGCAAGCTGGCGGCCTCGGGTGAATTCCCGATCGGCATTTCCTTCGAATACCCGGCCGTTCAGCTGAAGCGCCAGGGCGCACCGCTGGATATCATCCTGCCGAAAGAAGGCCTGGGCTGGGATATCGAAGCCACTGCCGTGATCAAAGGCACTGCCCACGCAGACGCGGCACAGAAACTCGCCGACTTCTCCGCCAGCCCCGCGGCGATGGAGCTGTACAAGGAAAACTTCGCGGTACTGGCCCAGCCGGGCATCGCCAAGCCGCAGACCGAGTTGCCGGCGGACTACGAGCAGCGGTTGATCAAGAATGACTTTGCCTGGGCGTCGAAAAACCGCGACAGCATCCTGACCGAATGGCGCAAGCGCTATGACGGCAAGTCGGAAAAACAATAACTACCGATCGTTCCCACGCTCTGCGTGGGAACGCGGCTCTGGACGCTCTGCGTCCGCTTTTGTAGTCGTGACGCGGAGCGTCACAGGATGCATTCCCACGCGGAGCGTGGGAACGAGAGGTCTTCATGACACAACTGCTGATCATCGGCGCCGGCATCCTCGGCCTGTCCCATGCCTATGCCGCTGCCAAACGCGGCCTCAAGGTCAAGGTCTTCGAGCGCAGCGGCACACCGCTGGGTGCTTCCGTGCGCAACTTCGGCCAGGCACTGGTCACCGGCCAGCCGCCCGGGCCGATGCTCGACCTGGCGCGGGAAAGCCGCGAGATCTGGGGCCAGTGGGCGCAACTCGCCGGCATCCAGCTCAAGCGCAACGGCTCTTATTTGTTCGCCCGCACCGAAGCCGAAGAGCACTTGCTTGAAGCCTTCTGCGCCGGTCGCGCGCAAGAACACGGTTATCGCGTCAAGTTGCTGCAAGGCGCCGCCCTGCACGAGCTGTACGGTGGCCAGTTCGCCCATCACCGCGCTGCGCTTCACGGCCTGGATGATCAACAACTGTATTCGCGCGAGGCTATCCCGGCGCTGATCAACTACCTCAGCCGCGAACTGAGCGTGGAGTTTCATTTCTCCACCCTGGTGCGCGACATCGAACCCGGCCAGGTGCACACCACTGCCGGCTCCTTTCGCGGCGAGCAGATCATTGTCTGCTCCGGTCACGACTACCAGACGCTGCTGGCCGAGCAGATTGCCGAACTCAACCCGCAAATCTGCCGCCTGCAAATGCTGCGCGCCCGGCCAGTGGTGGAGTTGAACCTGCAACACGCGCTGCTGACCGGCCTCAGCTGCGTGCACTACGGCGCCTTCGCCGACTTGCCGGAAGCCGCGCCGGTACAGGCCGAAATTCTGCGGGATGTACCGCACCTGCATGAAAACGGTATTCACCTGCTGATCAGCCCGACACCCTATGGCGAACTGATCATCGGGGATTCTCACCATTACGGCAGCGATCCTTCACCGTTCAACGCCGAACAGGTGGACAACTGGATGATCGAACTGGCCGAACATACCCTGGGCTGCAAGATCCAGGTCGTGGAGCGCTGGCAGGGCGTCTATGGTTCCCGTGGGCCGGGGCCGTTCTCGTTCACGCGGGCGGCGCCGGGGGTGAGCGCGGCGTTGATGCACACCGGCGTGGGCATGAGCGTCGGGCCGGCGATGGCCGAGCGCAATATCACTGAGCTGTGGGGGAGTGCGTGATGAAAGCAGAGCAGGCAATCGCCGAGGTCTTCGGCCTGTACGAACAACACGGCACCGCCGATTACATTGGCGAGCCGGTCTCGCAGATCGAACACATGTCCCAGGCCGCGCAGTTGGCCATGGCTGAAGGCTTCGATGATGAAGTGGTGCTGGCGGCGTTCTTCCACGATATCGGGCATATCTGCGGCCAAGGTGGCGAGAACATGGGCGGTTATGGCGTGGTCAGCCATGAACGGCTGGGGGCCGATTATCTGCGCCGGGCGGGCTTCAGCGAGCGCCTGGCAAAACTGGTGGAATACCACGTGCAGGCCAAGCGTTACCTGACCTTCAGCCAGCCGGACTACTATGCGCGGTTGAGCGAGGCCAGCCGCCGCACCCTGGGTTACCAGGGCGGCGTGATGACCGCCGAGGAAGCCCGGGCGTTTGAGCAGGACCCGTTGTGTGCCGTCAGCCTGCGCATGCGTCACTGGGATGAACAAGCCAAGGAAATGCACGTGCCGGTGCTGGACCTTGAAGTGTTGAAATCCAAGGCCCGGCAGTTGTTGGCGGCTTAGGTCTCGTCCAGGCGCTGGGCCAGGGCTTCGACCTGTTCCTGGCGTTCGGCCTGGCTCAATTTGGGGTGCGGGTTGAGGGACGACCATTGCGGATGAGCCCGGGCCTTGTTCAGGGCTTCGGGCAATTTGCCTTCGCGCCAGGTCTTGTCCTGTGGCGTGTCGACCTTGATGCTGTGGATCGCCGCATGGCCCCGCAGGTTCAGGGCCTTGAGCAGTTGCCGCTGGCGCAGGGCCAACAGGCGCAGCACGCTGTCGTCGACGGTCAGCTCGCGCTGGCCCTTGATCTTGCCCAGCAGGCGGCTGCCATAACTGCGGGCAGTTTGCAGCGCGCCTCCCGCGATGGCTCCGGCGAGGGCGGCGGCGCCGAGGGTCAGGCCGCCTGCGAGTAGATCCACACCTGCACCGGCCGCCGCGCCGGCTGCGATACCGCCACCGACCCGCACGCCCAGTTGCTTGAGGGTCTCGGGGTTGAACAGGTCATCGCCCCAGCGCCCGTCCAGCAGCGGTAAATCGCTGGCGGCGGCGTCCTGCGGGCGGAAGCCGAACAGCTTGAGCAAGGCTTCCACGCAACGCTGTTCGCGCTGGCGCACGGCTTTGCGCAGTTCGCTGATGGCTTGCTGTTCTACCTCGGCTTCGCTGACCACGCTGCGGCGGCAGGCGGCGCAGTCGATCAGCAGTTCGGCGATCAGCCGCGCCGCACTTTGCTGGCGGGCCTGGCGCTGGGCTTCCTGATCAAGGATCAGCCGTTCCAGTTGCCCACGGGAGTTTTCCAGCAGCAGGGCGAGGCTTTCATAGAGCCGGCGCTCGCCGTCTTCCGGCGGCGCGACGCTGTCGAAACGCACCAGCGCGTGCAGGCCGAGGCGGGCGAGGGCTTCGCGCCAGTCCGGCTCGCGGTGGTCGGCGCTGCTGACAAAATTGAGCACCGGCAGCAACGGCTTGCCACAGCTGGCCAGCACTTGCAGCTCATCGCGGTACTTGGCCAGCACCGGCTCCCGGGCGTCTATCACATACAGCCCGGCGTCGGAGGCGAGCAGTTGGCGCAGCACCTTGGCTTCCTGTTCGAAGCGTTGCCGGGCCTCGCTGCCTTCCAGAAAACGCGCCAGCCGTGCCGGGCCGTCGAGGCGTTCGCCGGGGCGGTCCAGGCGTTCGAGGTAATCGAGCAGGGCGATGGCATCTTCCAGGCCCGGCGTGTCGTACAGCTCCAGCAAGGCTTCGCCGTCCACCGACAAGCGCGCACCTTCGACATGCCGGGTGGTGCTGGGACGATGGGAGACTTCACCAAAGCCGACGTCTCGCGTGAGCGTGCGCAGCAACGAGGTCTTGCCGACGTTGGTGTGGCCGACCACCGCAAGTTTCAGGGGCTTAGTCATGACCGGTCTCCAGCCAGGTGAGCGGCGCGCAATCGGCGAACGGTATCTCCAGTTGTTGCAAGGCCGTGTGCCAATCACCCAGGCGCTCAGCATCCAGGGCTTGGCCGGCGGGCGCTTGCAGCAGCCAGACCCGAGTGGCGGTGGCGCTGCGGGCCAGTTCGGCAATCAGCGCAAGGCTGCCGCGATCCGGCGAGCGGCGTGGGTCGCAGGCGATGGCCAGGCGCGCGGGCGGGAAGCGGGTGAGTTGCTCCAGCAGCTTGTTGCGGGATTCACGGCTGTCGAGGATGCCGGCGTCCTTGACGCTGGCCGGGAGCTTCGGCGGCCATGGGCGCTGGTCGTCCAGCTCGATGGCCACCAGCAGGGCGCCGTCGCTTTCCAGTTCACTGACGCCGCCGGTTACGTGGTGCAACTGTTCGGGCGCCGCATCGTTGACCCCAAGCCGTTCGCTGCTGGGCATCAGCCGTTCACGCAGTTGGCTGTAGCCGGGCAGGTTAAGGTCGAGGCTCAAGGCGGCGCGCCCACGTTTCCAACGCCACAGGCACAGCAACGCAAGGATCAGCCGCGGCAGGATGCCGTACACCAGCAGCACGCCCACCAGCCAGGCGGCCCAGGCCTGGCGGGCGCTTTCGATATTCAGGGCGGCATCGCCGCTGGCGCGGATCATCTCGACAGTGGGCACATTGAAGCCGAGCAAGGCGGGCAGGGCGCCGAGGGTTTGGGTCACGGCGACAAAGGTGTCGGCCCGCAGGATAGTGGTTTCCCACACAAAGCCGTAGCGCCGGGTGGCCAACAGCGTCAGCAGGATCACCAGGGCGCTGAGCAGGGCCAGCAGCCACAGGCTGTTGACCAGCACACCGACGGCCCAGCGATTGAGCTTGCGCCGTTGCAGCAACAGCAGCAGGGCGGGCGCCAGTTGCGCGGCCTTGGCGTCGCGGGCGAGTTTTTCGCTGAGCCATAACCACAGGCGGCCAAGACTGGCGCCGTGTTCGCCGGCAAACAGCAGGCCCAGGGCCCAGCTCAACAACAGGATCAGATTCAATCCCAGCAGACTGCCCAGGGCCCAGAACACATTGACCGGCGCCAACCCGTTGCCCAGCGCGGCAAACGCCAGGCCGGCGCCGCTGATAATGGCGACTACCGCCAGCAGGATCAGCGCCAGGCGCGCGCCTTGCAGCCAGCGGGTCAGGGCGGCGGTCAGGCCATCGCGTTCGGCCAGCCACAGCGCGCGGTTTTGAATGCGCGTGGGCAAATCGCCGCCGGCGCTGCGGGCCAGGCGATTGGCTTCCTGGTCTTCCAGGGCGCCCGCGTGTTCCTCGCGCAGGCGCACGGTCTCGGTCAGCCAGAGTGTTTGCAGGGGGGTCAGAGCTGTCACGCGCCGTCCTGTTGAGCCAGTGAGTCTGGAGCATAACCGCTGGAACGCCGGTTGGGGTATGCCGCGCGCGGCTCTGGTATTCTCGTCGCCATGAAAAAAACTCTCCCTTTAAGCCTGATCGCAGCCCTCGGTGAAAACCGTGTGATCGGCGTCGACAACAGCATGCCCTGGCATTTGCCGGGGGATTTCAAATATTTCAAGGCCACCACCCTGGGCAAGCCGATCATCATGGGGCGCAAGACCTGGGATTCCCTGGGGCGACCGTTGCCGGGCCGGTTGAACATTGTGGTCAGCCGTCAGACCGACTTGGCGCTGGAAGGTGCGGAAGTTTTTCCGTCACTGGACGCGGCCGTGGAGCGGGCTGAGGAATGGGCCAAGGCGCAGGGCGTGGATGA
The DNA here is from genome assembly GCF_054071215.1 of Pseudomonas sp. SDO5522_S412. Classification (NCBI taxonomy): domain Bacteria; kingdom Pseudomonadati; phylum Pseudomonadota; class Gammaproteobacteria; order Pseudomonadales; family Pseudomonadaceae; genus Pseudomonas; species Pseudomonas sp. SDO5522_S412. The sequence goes on from NZ_JBSVWQ010000088.1 coordinate 12,772, forward strand.
GCTGATGCTGATCGGCGGCGCGCAGTTGTATGCCCAGGGGCTGGAGCAGGCGGACCGCTTGTATTTGACGCGGGTGGCGTTGAGCCCGGACGGGGATGCGTGGTTTCCCGAGTTTGATTTGAACCAGTGGAAGCTGGTGTCGAATGTCGAGAATCCGGCTGAGGGTGACAAGCCGGCGTACAACTTCGAAGTCTGGGAAAAAGCCTAAGAGCATCGCAGGCAAGCCAGCTCCCACAGTTGACCGAGTATTACTGAAAAAACCGGTTCAATGTGGGAGCTGGCTTGCCTGCGATAGCGGTCTGTCAGGCCTGCGCCAATTCCGCATGCTCATCGGCATTGAGCAGTTCTTTATCCGTCTGCTGCATGATCTGGCTGGTAATCGCCCCGGCCGTCATCGAACCGTTCACGTTCAACGCGGTACGGCCCATGTCGATCAGCGGCTCAACCGAAATCAGCAGCGCCACCAGTGACACCGGCAAGCCCATCGCCGGCAGCACGATCAGCGCGGCAAACGTCGCACCGCCGCCCACGCCCGCCACACCGGCCGAACTCAAGGTCACAATCGCCACCAGGGTCGCGATCCACAGCGGGTCCAGCGGGTTGATACCCACGGTCGGCGCAACCATCACCGCCAGCATCGCCGGATAAAGGCCGGCACAACCGTTCTGGCCAATCGTTGCGCCAAACGAGGCGGCAAAACCGGCGATGGACTGCGGAATCCCCAAGCGACGGGTCTGCGCTTCAATGCTCAGCGGGATGCTGGCGGCGCTGGAGCGGCTGGTGAAGGCAAACGTCAGTACCGGCCAGACCTTGCGGAAGAACCGCAGCGGGTTGATCCCGGCCAGCGACAGCAGCAGGCCATGCACCACAAACATCAGGCTCAGGGCCAGGTACGACACCACCACAAAACTGCCGAGCTTGATGATGTCTTGCAGGTTGGAGCTGGCGACCACTTTGGTCATCAGCGCCAATACGCCGTAGGGGGTCAGCTTCATCACCAGGCGCACCAGGCGCATCACCCAGGCTTGCAGGGTGTCGATGGCGTTGAGGACTTTCTGGCCTTTTTCCACGTCATCCTTGAGCAGTTGCAGCGCGGCAACCCCAAGGAATGCAGCGAAGATCACCACACTGATGATCGACGTCGGCTTGGCCCGGGCCAGGTCGGCGAACGGGTTCTGCGGGATGAACGACAGCAGCAGCTGCGGGATATTCAGGTCGGCAACCTTGCCCGCGTAATCACTCTGGATCACTTGCAGGCGCGCCATTTCCTGGGTGCCGGCCACCAGGCCTTCGGCGGTGAGGCCGAACAGGTTGGTCAGGCCGATACCGATCAGCGCCGCGATTGCCGTGGTGAACAGCAGCGTGCCGATGGTCAGGAAGCTGATCTTGCCCAGGGACGAGGCGTTATGCAGACGGGCCACGGCGCTGAGGATCGAGGCGAACACCAGCGGGATCACGATCATTTGCAGCAACTGCACGTAACCGTTGCCGACCAGGTCGAACCAGCTGATCGAGGCCTTGAGCACCGGGTTGCCGGCACCGTAGATCGCGTGCAGCACCACACCGAAGATCACGCCGAGTACCAACGCAAACAACACCTTCTTGGCGAGGCTCCAGTTGGTTCGGCGGGTTTGTGCCAGGCCCAGCAGCAAGGCCACGAACACCAGTAAGTTGAGAATCAGGGGCAGATTCATTGAAGCTCCGTTGAGAAGGCAGCCAATCGCAGGAGCCTGCGATTGCGAACCGGCAAGCCTAACAGCTTGAAATATATTGATTTAATAACGTTATCGCATGGTGACTGTCGTTTTTGGAATAAGCGGGTGACGCGCAGGCGTATGGCATTGGCGCGATCACGACGAAAGCGGTCGCGCTCGGGCGATAACTGTCATACAGATTTGTTAGCGTCGATGTCTTTCACTCAGGGAGAAAACGCACATGAAGCTAGCGCCGAAACTGTTTGCCGCCGCGCTGTGCCTGGGCCTCGCGAGCCAGGCCTTTGCCGCCACCGAGTTGAAACACTGGCCGGCGGCTGCCGCCAAGCAACTGGACACGATGATTGCTGCCAATGCCAACAAGGGCAACTTCGCGGTGTTCGACATGGACAACACCAGTTACCGCTACGACCTTGAAGAGTCGTTGCTGCCGTACCTGGAAAACAAGGGCCTGATTACCCGCAACACCATGGACCCTTCCCTGAAGCTGATCCCGTTCAAAGACACCGCCGACCACAAGGAAAGCCTCTTCAGCTACTACTACCGCCTCTGCGAAGTCGACGACATGGTCTGCTACCCGTGGGTCGCGCAGATTTTCTCCGGCTTCACCCTCAAGGAACTCAAGGGCTACGTCGACGAGATGATGGCGTCGGGCAAGCCGGTGCCGGTCACCTATTACGACGGTGACGTGGTCAAGAACATGGAAGTGCAGCCGCCGAAGGTCTTCACCGGCCAGGCTGAGCTGTTCAACAAGCTGATGGAAAACGGCATCGAGGTCTACGTGATGACCGCCGCGTCCGAGGAACTGGTGCGCATGGTCGCGGCCGATCCGAAGTACGGCTACAACGTCAAACCCGAGAACGTCATCGGCGTGAGCACCTTGCTCAAGGACCGCAAGACCGGCGAGCTGACCACCGCCCGCAAGCAGATTGCCGCCGGCAAGTATGACGAGAAGGCCAACCTCGGCCTGGAGCTGACCCCGTACCTGTGGACCCCGGCCACCTGGATGGCCGGCAAGCACGCAGCGATCCTGACCTATATCGACGAGTGGAAAAAACCGGTGATCGTCGGTGGCGACACGCCGACCAGTGACGGCTACATGCTGTTCCATGACGTGGACGTGGCCAAGGGCGGCATCCACCTGTGGATCAACCGTAAAGACAAATACATGACCCAGCTCAACGGCATGATGGCCAAGCACGCTGCGGCCCAGGCCAAGGAAGGGTTGCCGGTGACGGCGGATAAAAACTGGGTGATCGTCAAGCCGGACGAGATTCAGTAATTACGGCTGGACTCGGTCGAAAATGTGGGAGCGGGCTTGCTCGCGAAGGCGGTGGATCAGCCAGCTTATTCAGTAACTGGCACACCGCAATTCGCGAGCAAGCCCGCTCCCACAGTTGATCACCTTTGTTTGAGGGATTATCTCCAGGCAAAAAAATGCCCCGCACCTGGCGGGGCATTTTTATGGGCGAGGTTTACAGACCGTCAAGCATCGCCTTGTTACGCACAGCACCCTTGTCGGCACTGGTGGCCAGCAGGGCGTAAGCCTTCAAGGCGGTGGTGACTTTGCGCGGACGCTTCTCCACCGGCTTCCAGCCTTTCTTGTCCTGCTCGACCCGGCGTGCCGCCAGTTCTTCATCGCTGATCAACAGGTTGATCGAGCGGTTCGGAATGTCGATCAGCACCTTGTCGCCATCCTGCACCAGGCCGATGGCGCCGCCCGCAGCAGCTTCCGGCGAAGCGTGGCCGATGGACAGGCCCGAGGTCCCGCCGGAAAAACGGCCGTCGGTCAGCAAGGCGCAGGCTTTGCCCAGGCCCTTGGATTTCAGGTACGACGTCGGGTACAGCATCTCTTGCATGCCCGGGCCGCCTTTCGGGCCTTCGTAACGGATGATGACGATGTCGCCTTCCTTCACTTCGTCAGCGAGGATGCCGCGTACCGAGCTGTCCTGGCTTTCGTAGATCTTGGCGCGGCCTTCGAACACGTGGATCGACTCGTCGACACCGGCAGTTTTCACCACGCAGCCATCCAGCGCGATGTTGCCGTACAGCACGGCCAGGCCGCCCTCTTTCGAATAGGCATGCTCGACACTGCGGATGCAGCCGTTTTCACGGTCGTCGTCGAGGGTTTCCCAACGGGTCGACTGGCTGAACGCGGTCTGCGTCGGGATGCCGGCCGGGCCGGCCTTGAAGAAGTGATGCACGGCTTCGTCAGTGGTCTGGGTGATGTCCCACTTGGCGATGCCTTCGGCGATGGATTTGCTGTGCACGGTCGGCAGGTCGGTGTGCAACAGGCCGCCACGGGCCAGGGAGCCGAGGATCGAGAAGATCCCGCCGGCGCGGTGCACGTCTTCCATGTGGTACTTCTGGATGTTCGGCGCGACTTTGCACAGTTGCGGCACGTGGCGCGACAGGCGGTCGATGTCCCGCAGGTCGAAGTCGATCTCGGCTTCTTGCGCGGCGGCCAGCAAGTGCAGGATGGTGTTGGTGGAACCGCCCATGGCGATGTCCAGGGTCATGGCGTTTTCGAACGCCTTGAAGTTGGCGATGTTGCGCGGCAACACCGACTCATCGTTCTCGGTGTAGTAGCGCTTGCACAGCTCGACGATGGTGCGGCCGGCCTGCAGGAACAGTTGCTCGCGGTCGCTGTGGGTGGCCAGTGTCGAGCCGTTGCCCGGCAAGGCGAGCCCTAAGGCTTCCACCAGGCAGTTCATCGAGTTGGCGGTGAACATGCCGGAGCACGAACCGCAGGTAGGGCAGGCGCTGCGCTCGTATTCCGCGACCTTCTCGTCAGAAGCGCTGGAATCGGCGGCGATGACCATGGCGTCCACCAGGTCGAGGCCGTGGGAGGCGAGCTTGGTCTTGCCGGCTTCCATCGGGCCGCCGGAGACGAAGATCACCGGGATGTTCAGGCGCAGGGCGGCCATCAGCATGCCGGGGGTGATCTTGTCGCAGTTGGAGATGCACACGATGGCGTCGGCGCAGTGGGCGTTGACCATGTATTCCACGGAGTCGGCGATGATCTCGCGGCTCGGCAGGGAATACAGCATGCCGTCATGGCCCATGGCGATGCCGTCATCCACGGCGATGGTGTTGAATTCTTTCGCTACACCGCCGGCGCGTTCGATCTCGCGGGCGACCAGTTGGCCCAGGTCCTTGAGGTGGACGTGGCCGGGTACGAACTGGGTGAACGAGTTGGCAATCGCGATGATCGGCTTCTTGAAGTCGTCATCTTTCATCCCCGTGGCGCGCCACAGTGCGCGGGCGCCGGCCATGTTGCGGCCGTGGGTGGATGTTTTCGAGCGGTAATCAGGCATTGGAGCACTCCGGGCGGCTAATCAAGTACTAAAGGGGAGTGAGCTTCTAATTGACGACTGGAACACCCGATAAATGGCCGTGTGTCCGGAAGTTGCCACTCGCGTCGCGGGATCGCCGCTTGCTTGGGCCTCGAGCTCATAAACCCGCCGGGGGATGACTGGCGATGAATAGGTCCGATTCTACACCGCTGGCGGCCGGAGGGAATGGCCGTCTACCTGTAGGAGCGAGCTTGCTCGCGAAAAACGTCAACGGTAACGCAGCGCTATCAGGTGGTCCGTGTCGTCTGTTGGTTTTTCGCGAGCAAGCTCGCTCCTACAGGGTTGCGTATTTCACAGCCACATGGCGTCCCAGAGCGGATAGTCGCCGATACGCTCAACCAGCCCTGCTCTTAATGGATTGGCGACGATGTATCGAGCTGTTGCTTTCAGGTCATCTTCCCGGCGTAGCGCCCGATCAAAGTAGCCCTTTTGCCAAAGTGTCCCGTGGCAACTCCTCGCTTTGTTAATGGCGTGGGCACTTCGCGACTTGGTAATCCGCATCAGTCTCGGCAAATCGCCGTTGTGCAATTCCACCAGCCAATGGAAATGGTCCGGCATCACGACCCAGGCCAGTGAGGTCGCCTCGCCGTCGTCCTGAGCCTTTCTGAATTCGCGAACAAGCAGGCGACCAATGCGCCAGTCCTGGAAGGCCAGCTGTCGTTGATGGGTGACGGCGGTGAGCAGGTAAATGCGGCCGGATTCCGAATAGCGGCCTTTACGCAGCCGATGGGCGTTTTGCTGGGTGGACATTCCTTCGTCCTCTTCGTGTGGGTAGAAGAGAGACGGTAGGAGGCAACAGTGTCTATTGGCGTTTAAACACTGGTTCTGAATATGTCATGCCTTCTGTAGGAGCGAGCTTGCTCGCGAAGAACGTCAACGATAACGCAGCGCTATCAGGTGGCCCGTGTCGCCTATATGTTTTTCGCGAGCAAGCTCGCTCCTACAGTGGGAGTGGGAGAGCGTTAGCGTCCGACTCTGATGTTCGTCACTACGCCCCAAACGCTGAGCACGATGAAGCTGATGGCGATGGTCATCAGCAAGTTGTCTCCGGCTTGGGCGAGCGCGGCGCTGCTGACGGCGGCGGTGATGAACATGATGCTGTTGCCGGCCGACGCGGCGGTGCCGGCGCTGCTGGAGAACAGCAACATGGCCGCGGAAATCGCGGCGGGGCGAACCAGGGTCACGGCCAGGGCGCTGATCAGCATCGGGATCAGCAGGGTGATGGTGGTCATGGCCTCATAGCTGATCACCAGCGTCAGCAATACGCCTGCGATCCCCAGCAGGCCCAGCCCGAGGTTGATTTGTCGCGTGAGGGAGATATGTTTCTGCAGTGCAGTTGCTGCAACGCCGCCCAGCAGGTAGGCAACGCCATACACCATCAGCACTACCGCGTACTGGTATTCGGACAGCTTCAACTCATCCATGAAAATCAGCGGTGTCACGCTGATCAAGGCGAAGTAACACGCGAATACCAACGCGGCGATCCACCAGTAACGGATGAAGTCCCGGTTGCTTGCGATGGATTTCAGCGTGGCGATGATCGAAACAGGGGCTCTTTCAGGGCTGGCCGCCTTGGACGGCAATATCAGCCAGGCATGGATAAACATGCCTAGCGCCATCACCGCAAATCCATAAAAGCTGCCCTGCCAATCAAATGTGGTTTGCAGCCAGGAGCCGAGCAGCGGCGACAGCGCAACGAACGATCCGCTCAGGGTCATGTAGTAGATGCGGATGCGGGCGCGATCCTGCTCTTCGAAAAGGTCTTCAACCAGCGCATGGCCGAGCACAAAAAAGCCACAGCCGATGGCCTGGACGGCGCGAAACAGCAGGAAACTCGGGTAATTCGCCGCCAGTGCGCAGCCGATCGAGCCTAGGGTGGAAACCACGATGCACCCCAGCAGCACTTCCTTGCGCCCGAATTTATCTGAAAGCGGGCCGGCGATCAGTTGGGAAATCGCAAAAACCAGAGTGAACAGGCTGATGGATAAGGCGACCTCAGCAGTTGAGGTATCGAACTTCGCGGCCAGGGCTGGAAAGGAGGGCAGCAGGATATTGATCGGGAAGAAGCTGATCAGCGAGATGCAGGTGATGAGGATGAAGCGCGAGCGTTGTTGGCGTTTTAAGTCGCCATGGGGTGGCGAATAAGAGGACTCAGACATTGTTTTTATTTTCCGGAGTAAAACCAGAAACCGATACTAGTCTGCGAAACGGGGAATTCAATCAAAAGTGTTGTGGGAGGCCAAGCCCATGATGGTGTGTGTTGCCGCTGTAGGAGCGAGCTTGCTCGCGAAGAACGTCAACGATAACGCAGCGCTATCAGGTAGCCCGTGTTGTCTATTCGTCTTTCGCGAGCAAGCTCGCTCCTACAGTTGATCCGGTTCCAATTGGGCGTTAGCTATTCGGCAACAACCGGCAAGTAATGCTCTTGATATACCGGGTCTCGGCAATCGCCGGGTGCACCGGGTGGTCCGGGCCCTGGCCGCCGCGTTCCAGCATCTGGATATTGCGATCCAGGTGACGGGCGCTGGTCAGCAGGATGTTTTGCAGGTCGTCTTCCGGCAAGTGCATCGAGCACGAAGCGCTGACCAGGATGCCGTCCTTGCTGAGCAGGCGCATGGCTTGCTCGTTCAGGCGGCGGTAGGCGCCTTCGCCGTTTTTCATGTCTTTCTTGCGCTTGATGAAGGCAGGCGGGTCGGCCACGATCACGTCGAAACGCTCTTCGCTGGCTTTCAGCTCTTTGAGGGCTTCGAACACGTCGCCTTCGATGCAGGTCATTTTCTCGGCAACGCCGTTCAGTGCCGCGTTGCGCTCCACGCCGTCGAGGGCGAAGGCGGAGGCGTCGACGCAGAACACTTCACTGGCACCGAAGGCGGCCGCTTGCACGCCCCAGCCGCCGATGTAGCTGTACAGGTCGAGTACGCGTTTGCCTTTGGCATACGGAGCCAGGCGAGCGCGGTTCATGCGGTGGTCGTAGAACCAGCCGGTCTTCTGGCCCTGGATCACCGGCGCTTCGAACTTCACGCCGTTTTCTTCCAGTGCCACCCACTCCGGCACCAGGCCGAACACGGTTTCGACGTAGCGGTTGAGGCCTTCGGCATCACGCGCAGCGGAGTCGTTCTTGAACAGGATGCCGCTTGGCTTGAGCACTTGGGTCAGTGCGGCAATCACGTCTTCCTTGTGGGCTTCCATGGTCGCCGAAGCGATCTGCACCACCAGGATGTCGCCGAAACGGTCGACCACCAGGCCTGGCAACAAGTCGGAATCGCCGTACACCAGGCGGTAGAACGGCTTGTCGAACAGGCGGTCACGCAGGGACAGGGCGACGTTGATGCGGTGCACCAGCAGCGACTTGTCCAGCGGCAACTTGATGTCGCGGGACAGCAGGCGGGCGCAGATCAGGTTGTTCGGGCTCATGGCCACGATGCCGAGGGTCTTGCCGCCGGCTGCTTCCAGGATCGCCTGGTCGCCTGCCTGGAAGCCGTGAAGAGGTGTGGCGGCCACATCGATTTCGTTGCTGTAGACCCACAGGTGGCCGTTGCGCAAACGACGATCGGCGTTGGCTTTGAGACGCAGGCTTGGCAGGGACATGGCGTCGCTCCGGAAAAAAGAGCGGGAGTATACCGTGTTGTGCAGTACTTGGCGGCGCCGCCGGACATGTGGAAGCGGTTCAGTTCGGGTTTTTGAGGTGTCAGCCTGGTTGCCATAAAGGTTAGAATCGCCGCCTAGTCCAGAGTGTGCCCCCTATGTCCCAAGAGCTATCCGCCGAACAGATCCAACAGAGCCTGCAAGGCATCAGTGTGCCGCCTCAACCGCAAATCATGGTGGATTTGCAGATGGAGCAGTACATGCCCGATCCGGACCTGGAAGTGATCGCCCGGTTGATCGCCCAGGACCCGGGCCTCTCCGGCTCGCTGCTGAAGATCGTCAATTCGCCGTATTACGGTCTGAGCAACAAGATCGTCTCGATACAGCGCGCGGTGAACCTGCTGGGCAGCCGCTCCATCGTCAACCTGATCAACGCGCAGTCGATCAAGGGCGAGATGAGCGACGACACGATCGTCACCCTCAACCGTTTCTGGGACACCGCCCAGGACGTGGCCATGACCTGCCTGGCCCTGGCCAAGCGCACCGGCAGCCAGGCGGTCGATGAAGCCTACGCATTGGGGCTGTTCCACGATTGTGGCGTGCCGTTGATGCTCAAGCGTTTCCCGAACTACATGAGTGTGCTGGAAGAGGCCTATGCCAACGCCGGCCCGGATTGCCGTGTGGTCGACACCGAGAACCAGGCGTTCAACACCAACCATGCCGTGGTGGGTTACTACACCGCCAAATCCTGGCGCCTGCCGGAACATGTGACCGATGCCATCGCCAATCACCACAATGCCCTGGCGATTTTCAGCGACGAGTCCAACCACAAGCCGCAGCTGAAAAACCTGCTGGCGATCCTGAAGATGGCCGAGCACATTTGTGCGTCGTACCGCGTGCTGGGCAACCAGGTGGATGACCATGAGTGGAACGCCATCGGCCCGCTGGTGCTGGACCATATCGGCCTGTCGGACTACGACTTCGAGAGCTTGAAGTTGTCGATCCGCGAGCTGGGCGCGCACTAACCCTTTTTCCAAGAGGTACACATGCCCGAGTTACCGGAAGTCGAAACCACCCGGCGCGGAATTGCGCCGCACTTGGAAGGCCAGCGGGTCAGCCGTGTGGTGGTGCGTGAGCGGCGCCTGCGCTGGCCGATCCCGGAAGACCTGGATGTGCGGCTGTCCGGGCAACGCATCGTGCTGGTGGAGCGGCGGGCCAAGTATTTGTTGATCAATGCCGAGGTCGGCACGCTGATCAGCCACTTGGGCATGTCGGGCAATTTGCGCCTGGTGGAAGCCGGCAGCCCGGCGGCCAAGCATGAGCATGTGGATATAGAACTTGAGTCGGGCCTGGCCCTGCGCTACACCGACCCGCGACGCTTTGGCGCGATGCTCTGGAGCCTCGACCCGCTGAACCACGAGCTGCTGATCCGCCTGGGGCCGGAGCCGTTGACCGACCTGTTCGACGGCGAGCGGCTATTCCAGCTGTCCCGTGGACGCTCGATGGCGGTGAAGCCGTTCATCATGGATAACGCAGTGGTGGTGGGCGTAGGCAATATCTATGCGACGGAAGCGCTGTTTGCCGCTGGGATTGATCCGCGTCGGGAAGCCAAGGGCATTTCCCGTGGGCGTTACCTGAAGCTGGCGATTGAGATCAAACGCATCCTGGCGGCGGCCATCGAGCGCGGCGGCACCACGTTGCGGGACTTTATCGGCGGCGACGGGCAGCCGGGGTATTTCCAGCAGGAATTGTTCGTCTATGGCCGTGGTGGCGAGGCGTGCAAGGTCTGTGGGACTGAGTTGCGCAACGTGATGCTGGGGCAGCGGGCGAGTGTGTTTTGCCCGAAGTGTCAGAGCTGACGATTTGTGGTGCTGCTGATGGCCTCTTCGCGAGCAAGCCCGCTCCCACATTCGACTGCATTCCAAAGGTGGAAC
>NZ_JBSVWQ010000089.1:0-23339 GCF_054071215.1 Pseudomonas sp. SDO5522_S412
GCAGGCCCATCTTTTGGGGCCGCTGCGCGCCCCAGCGGGAGCAAGCTCCCTCGCCACAAGATTCGGCGCTTTCCTGCAGATTATTGATCATGCCCAACCAACCCTGCCCCGACTGGGCCGAAGCCCTGCTCAACGGCTTCAGCCAGATATTCCTGCAGCGCCACCCGCTGTGTGGCCTGCTCTGCCTGCTGGCGATCCTGGTCGGCGCCCCGGCCCTGCTCGGCGGCGCGCTGCTGGGCGGTGTCGCCGGCTTGCTGACCGCCCAACGCCGCGGCTATCCCAAGGCCGAACGCCAGGCCGGTCTCTATAGCTACAACGGCGTGCTGCTCGGCTTGCTGATCAGCCAGCACTTCAGCTGGTCGGCACTGCTGCCGCCGTTGATTCTCGCCTGCGGTGGCCTCAGCGCAATCCTCACTCGCCAGTGGCTCAAACGCGCCGCCAACCCCGATGACCTGCCCGCCTACACCGCACCGTTTGTGGTACTCGGCTGGCTGCTGCTGGGCACCACCGCGCCCGCCGCATTTGCCGCCAGCGAACCCCGCACCTGGGCGCTACTCTGCGCGCCGTTCACAGGTCTGGCCCAAGTCATCCTGATGGACCAACCCCTCGCCGGCCTGCTGATCGCCCTCGGTCTTGTAATAGCCAGCCGCCGCGCGGCCTTGTGGGCGCTGACCGGCGCGAGCCTCGGCGTGTTGATCGCCCTGTTGATGGACGAGCCCGCCAGCGCCCTGCTCGGCCTGCACAGCTATAACCCGGCATTGGCCGCCCTGGCCCTCAGCCAGCATCGTCGCCAACCCTGGCTGCCGCTGATCGGCATCCTGCTGGCGATCATCCTCACGCCCGGCTTCACCGGCCTGAACCTGCCCGCGCTGACCGCGCCGTTTATCCTCGCCACCTGGCTGGTGCGCGCCAGTCAGCGGGTGATGCAGAAAACCCGCATGGACAGCCCCTTCGAATCCCCCTAGGCTTCGCTGATCTTCGATTCAGGCGACTTCCATGGACAGCAACAAGCACTGGCGTGAGCGTCTCTACGTCATGGTTTTCCAAAGTGACACCCCGGCCGGCCGACGCTTCGACAGCACCCTGTTGCTGATCATCCTGGCCAGCCTGGTGATCGTGATCCTCGACAGCATCCAGGCAGTCCACGACAACTACGCCAACGTGCTGGCCTATATCGAGTGGGGCTTCACCATCATCTTCGCCATCGAGTACGGCCTGCGGCTGTATTGCTCGCCCAAGCCGTTGCGCTATGCCTTCAGCTTTTATGGGCTGGTGGATTTGCTGGCGATCGTGCCCGGGATCCTCGCGCTGTACTACAGCGACGCGCAGTACCTGCTGATTATCCGAATCATCCGGATGCTGCGGATTTTCCGCGTGCTCAAGCTCGGCCCGTACCTCAAGCAGGCCAACTACCTGATGTCGGCGCTGCGGGGCAGCAAGCAGAAGATCGTGGTGTTCCTGGTCAGCGTCTGCACCCTGGTCACGGTGTTCGGCACCTTGATGTACGTGATCGAAGGCCCGGAGCACGGGTTTACCAGCATTCCCAAGGGCATCTATTGGGCGATCGTCACCCTGACCACCGTGGGCTTTGGCGATATCGTGCCGAAGACCCCGCTGGGCCAGGTGATTTCGTCGCTGGTGATGATCACCGGTTATTCGATCATCGCGGTGCCCACCGGGATCTTCACCGCCGAACTGGCCAACGCCATGCGCGGTGAGCAATTGCAAACGGATTGCCCGGTGTGCAAGAAAAACAGCCATGAGCCCAATGCAGCGTTTTGCTCACGGTGTGGCAGCGCGCTTTTCAAGAAACTGGAATAAGCAAAGTTCTTTTTAATCTTTAAGCGACTATGCGCCCCCCCGTTATAGTCGCTGGCATATTGCCCCCATGCGTTTCAAAAACCTTCTCGAACAACAAGGAATGAGCAGTGAAAAAACTCGTTAGTGCCTCTCTCCTGGCCGCCGGCCTCGCACTGGCTGGCGTCGTCCAGGCCGCCCCGGTCACCCTGCTCAACGTCTCCTATGACGTGATGCGTGACTTCTACAAGGACTACAACGCCGCTTTCCAGAAGCACTGGGCCGCCGAGCATCCAAACGACAAGCTGACCCTGCAGATGTCCTTCGGTGGTTCGAGCAAACAAGCGCGCTCGGTGATCGACGGCCTGCCGGCTGACGTGATCACCATGAACATGGCCACCGACATCAACGCCCTGGCGGACAACGGCAAACTGGTGCCGGACAACTGGGTTACCCGCCTGCCGAACAACAGTGCGCCGTTCACTTCGGCCACGGTGTTCATCGTGCGCAAAGGCAACCCGAAAGCCCTGAAAGACTGGCCGGACCTGCTCAAGGATGGCGTGCAAGTCATCGTGCCGAACCCGAAGACCTCCGGTAACGGCCGCTACACCTACCTCTCGGCCTGGGGTTATGTGCTGAAAAACGGTGGCGACGAAGAGAAGGCCAAGAAGTTCGTGGGTGACCTGTTCAAGCACGCACCCGTGCTGGACACCGGTGGCCGTGCCGCTACCACCACGTTCATGACCAACCAGATCGGCGACGTGCTGGTGACCTTTGAGAACGAAGCAGAAATGATCGCCCGTGAATTCGGCCGTGATCAGTTCGAAGTGATCTACCCGAGCGTTTCCGCAGAAGCTGAGCCGCCGGTTTCGATCGTCGACAAAGTGGTCGAGAAGAAAGGCACCAAAGTGGCTGCCGAAGAATACCTGAAGTACCTGTGGTCGCCGGAAGGCCAGGAAATTGCCGCCAACAACTACCTGCGTCCACGTGACCCGAAAGTGCTGGCCAAGTACACCGACCGTTTCCCGAAAGTCGACTTCCTGTCGGTAGAGAAGACCTTTGGCGACTGGCGCACCGTGCAGAAGACCCACTTCAATGATGGCGGGGTTTTTGACCAGATCTACTCCGGGCAGTAATCCGCACCCTGATCGCTGATCGTTCCCACGCGCTGATCGTTCCCACGCTCCGCGTGGGAATGCATCATAGGACGCTCCGCGTCCAGGTCGCGCCGCAAGACCTGGACCGTGCTGAGGACGCAGAGCGTCACTGGATGTATTCCCACGCGGAGCGTGGGAACGATCTATCTACAGCCGTTACATCGGCGGTGTCACGCCATCCTTACCCGCAGAAATCGCCTGGGCCGTTACGCTCCCGTCCGCGCCCTTCGCCGCAAACATCACCACCTTCACCCCAGGCTTCAGCAAGCTGCGATCACCCGGCTCCAGGTTGACGATCGGCACATCATCCGGCACCACGATCTTCTGCTCGCCGCCCTTGTACTTGACGGTCAACGTGCGGCCATCGCTCACCACCAGGTCACCCACGGTGCCGTTGGTCATGCTGCTGCCTTCCTTCAGGTCGAACGCACGGTGCCCATCGCCTGTACCGGCCATCGCCGGTGGGAATACATGCACTTCCAGCGCCGTCAGGGTGCCATCCGCGTTGGGCATGGCCGCCGAACCGATGTAACTGCCGGGCTTGATGTCTTCGATTTTTGCCAGGGTGACCGCACGCACCTGCGTGTCCTTGGTCAGGTGCACGGTGACGTCTTCACCGCTGTTGACCTTGACGTGCATCGCGTCGCCGTCCATCGCGGTAATCGCACCCCGCACGCCGACACGCGGGGCATCTGCGGCCTGGGCAACGCCCACGGTCATCAGCGCGGCCAGGCTGGAGGCCAGGAGCATCTTGTTGAATGTCGTCTTCATGGCAGTCGATTTCCTGTTTATGCAGTTGTGACTGAATGTATCATCGACCTTCAGCGCGAAAGTTAACGTTTCAGTCATTAATTCCCGGCATGAGTGTTATCACCACAGACAGGCTACTCCCGCCCGGGGCCAGTCTTTATCCTCGCTCGCCACAATCCTTCGCTTTTATGAGAACGCCATGAACGCCACGCCCCCCGCTACAAGCACGATGACCCGAGGCATGGTGATGCTGTTTGCGTTCTGTTGCGGCGCCATCGTCGCCAACATCTACTACGCGCAACCGATCATCGAGCTGATCGCCCCGGACATCGGCCTCACGCCGGCCATGGCCAGCCTGATCGTGTCCCTGACCCAGATCGGCTATGCCCTGGGCCTGTTCTTCCTGGTGCCGTTGGGCGACCTGCTGGAAAACCGCCGGCTGATGATCATCACCACCGTGGTGGCCATCGCCAGCCTGCTGGGTGCGGCGTTCACCGAACAGCCGAACCTGTTCCTGCTGGTGTCGCTGCTGATCGGCTTCAGCTCGGTGTCGGTACAGATCCTGATTCCGCTGGCGGCGCACCTGGCGCCGGCTGAATCCCGTGGCCGGGTGGTCGGCAGCATCATGGGCGGCTTGCTGCTGGGTATCCTGCTGGCGCGGCCAGTGTCCAGCGTGGTGGCTGACCATTTCGGCTGGCGCGCCATGTTCATGGCCGCTGCGGCACTGATGGCGTTTATCAGCGTGGTGCTGATGCTGACCATCCCCAAGCGCCAACCGGATCACGCGGCCAGCTATGGCCAGTTGCTCGCCTCGCTGGGCACCTTGCTGCGCCGCCAGCCGGTGCTGCGCCAGCGCGCGTTTTACCAGGGCTGCATGTTCGCCACCTTCAGTCTGTTCTGGACCGCCGCCCCGCTGGAACTGTCCCGCAACCACGGCCTGAGCCAAAGCCAGATCGCCCTGTTTGCCCTGGTCGGTGCCCTGGGCGCCATCGCCGCACCCATCGCCGGGCGCCTGGCGGACGCCGGCCACACCCACCGCGCTTCGCTGCTGGCGATGCTGTTTGCCGCACTGAGCTTCCTGCCGGCCTTCGTGCACCCGCTGTACAGCGTGATCGGCCTGGCGGTGACCGGCGTGGTCCTGGACTTCTGCGTGCAGATGAACATGGTCCTTGGCCAGCGCGCCATCTACGCCCTCGACGCCAACAGCCGTAGCCGACTGAACGCGCTGTACATGACCAGCATCTTCATCGGCGGCGCCTTCGGCTCGGCGATTGCCAGCAGCGTGTACGAACACGGCGGCTGGCTGGGGGTGATGCTGGTGGGCAGCGCATTCCCGCTGGTGGCGTTGCTGCGCTTCTTGAGCGCCTCGCGGCAAGGGGCGGTGGCGACTGCCTGACCCACCTTACAACCGCATCAACGGCTCCAACGCCGCATCCGCCAGAAATGACGAGTGACGAGGTCAAGGGCTTGCTGACTGATTGGGAATTACCGCCCAGGGATTTATGGGCGGTATCCCCTCCAGGAGGATGGCGAGCGCCCTGGCGCGTTGCTTTTCAGCGCAGGTGAGTAGACAGACCGATCACGTCCTCTGGCCGGATCAAGCGTGTGCTTTTAAGCAGGAAGTTTGTCTGACGCCGTCCCAGTAAGTCGATGCCCACAAAGTAACGCCCGCTCTGCTGGTTGTATTTGACGACGGTATCTCCAATACGGCCCGTGTAGCTATCCACCAGCCGCAAGGGCGTTCCGACTTCTGTCATTAAACCCGTCAGATCAATTGTGTCTTGGCCACTGGTGAAATCCATGATCAGGTCAGCGTCGTCATAGACCGAGTCGCTGGCCTGCTCATACCTGAACGTGTTTCTACCGCCCACACCCCAGAGCGTATCTCCACCTGCCCCGCCGGTGAGAACGTTATCCACCGTATTGCCTATGAGCGTGTCACGGCCTGAGCCGCCAATCGCATTCTCCACGGTGACACCTTTGGCTATACCAACGTTATTGCGCAAGCCGCCTACGCTGGAGGCTGCGCCCTCGCGCAAGTCGATGGTCTGGTTCTGCCGGAAGCCCGAAAAGTCCAGGGTGTCATCGCCACCTTTGTCCCTCACCAGGAACCTGGGAGCGCCACTCTGGGAATGCAGGCTAAGGAAGGGATCACCGGTGTTGGAGTTGAAGCCATAGACAGTATCGTGCGGAGCAGGAAAAGGGTCCGGATTCGGGTCCGGTTGAGGTTCTGGCTTGGGCTCTGGTTGGGGCTCCGGCTTGGAAACTCCAGGTTCGTATGCCCCGCCAGTGACTATGTCACTTGCCTGAATGCCACCCACGCTCTTAATCAGAAAATCCGCTTTGCCCCTGCCAGTGGTGTCGAGACCCAGACTACCGTTTCCGCTGCGCGGGTCATGGCTCAGGACAATCTCGCCAGCACGCCCCGTAAACCGCTCAACAATGTTGAAATGCTTGATTGAGGTATTTTTCAATAAGCCCGAAAGGTCGATCTTGTCTGTGCCGCTGGTGAAATCCAGGATTTCGTCAGGCCTGGTGAGTGTCGAGTCACTCGCTCTATCGTAAGCAAACACGTCCGCGCCTGCGCCGCCTGTCAACCTGTCTGAACCCGCTCCACCCTTGAGCCGGTTGCCGGACTCATTCCCTATGAGCTCATCGTCACCTGAGCCACCTGTGGCATTTTCAATGACAACGCCCTTGGCGATAGACACATTACCCTTCAAGCCACCCACATTGGAAAACGACTCCGCATTCAGGTTGATCTTCTGGTTCTGGGAAAATAGCGAAAAGTTCAGCGTGTCATTCCCGCCCCCGTCCCATACCGAAAATATCGGGGCGTCCTTCGAGGACTCAAGGCTGAAGTGGTCACGGTCAGTATTGGATTCAAAGCCATAAGTAGTATCGGTATTCCGAATATTGAGATTGGCCCCGTAGAGTTTCTGTACGGCAGCAATATCATCTTTCATTGGCGTTGAAGGTTCGCGCGATTTGAAGTCATGGCCCGTATGATTGGTTTCTCGCCAGTAACTCATCACGCTGTGGGCTCTGGTGTCCTGCGTGTATAGGGCATCTGCATAAGAGTGCACACTTTCACCATAGTCCCCAGGGTGGCCAAGCCCCAGGGCATGTCCCAACTCATGTATGGCCGTTGATAAAAAAACATCGCCATGCCGTGGGGCATCAGAAGCGCCTTTCGTTCCAACCGTAGTGCTCATATCACCGTACCAGCGATTAGGCAGCCCCGACACCCCGCCATTGTCATCGGGATTGGCCTTGATGGTTATTGAACCATCCGGACCTGGCGCCCCCTCCTTGAAGACAATATTTGTCACGTCCTGCCAAGACGTCAGGGCTTTGCGCAAGGACGCTTTCTGTTGCACAGAGAATTGATCATCAAGGGTGAAGGAAAGCTCGATTTTGTTATCGCCATTACGATCGTAATGCCTCGAACCCTCTCGCAGGATCTGCTTTGCAGCATCATCCGTGGTGAAGGTTTTTTTTGAGGTTGCGCCATCACTGGTAGTGGCCGCATTCAACGTAGATAGCTCATGACTTGATACAGGCGGATTAACAAAAGAAGCAGTGACTCTCATAAAAACAACATCCTTTTAGTTGAGACTTTCATTCATCAGGAAACAGACTTTCAACGCGACTGTTTCACTTAACAGCCGCCTTAAAATCTCACATGAAAAAACCGAATGTCACCCCTATGAACGTTTCAATTTAAATATCCAAACAGCCAGAAACACATCGCCAATTTTTCAAGCGCACTATATTTATATTCAGAAGTTTCAGATCAGGCCAGCTCTGCATTCAATATGCGATACGAAGAAAACCGGAGACATATAAACCTACAATTACCCATCGCCCTAACCAGGGCATGAAAACAATCTGCTACACATCCGGCTGCTGCACCACGTGGTGCTGATGGCTGAGAGCCAGGCACTGGAAACAGGGCCAGACTCTGCCTTTACTCTGGCGGTTACCCTGGGGCGCCCGGCTGTTGAAGCAGACCTTTCAATAGCTGCAGCAACGTCGACAATGTCTTGGCGATCATCTCGTTCAACACTGCAAGCGTGGTCGTTTTCGAATCAGGCGCAGGGGGCGGCGCCGGGGACGGCACTACATTTGGCATGGGTAATGGCACCGGCTTGAACCCAGGCGTCGCCCCCGCCCACTGCACATCCGTCGACTTGATCTGGCCAACACTGTTGATCAACAACTCGGCTTTGCCACTGCCGTTCAGGTCAACTTCAAGGCTTGACCGGCCCGTGGCGGCGTCGTACTTGAGCAAGGCCTCGCCAGCGCGCCCCGTGAATCGGTCCGTGAACACCAGGGTGCCCACCCCGGCTTCTTTCAATGCGCCCGACAGGTCGATCTTGTCGGTACCGCTGGTAAAGTCCTCGATCAAGTCAGGATCCTGGGGCGTGGAATCACTGGCCTTGTCGTAGATAAACATGTCCGCTCCGCCGCCACCGCGCAACGTATCAGCCCCTGCTCCACCTTTGAGTCGATTGCCCGCCTCGTTACCGATCAGGGTATCGCGACCGGCCCCACCTGTTGCGTTTTCAATTGTGCACCCCTTGGCAATCGAGACATTGCCCTTCAAGCCGCCCACGTCAGAGAACGACTCGGCATTGAGGTTGATCTTCTGGTTCTGTGAGAACCCTGAAAAGTCCAACGTATCGTCACCGCCGCCGTCCCATACGCAAAAAACGGGTTTGTCCGTGGCGCTCTTGAGCGTCATCGCCTCCCGCTCGGTGTTGGAGTTGAAACCATACGTGGTGTCGGTATTGCGGGTTTGGTGATTGGCCCCATACAACCGCTGCGCTGCCGCGATGTCGTCCATCATTGGCGCGGATGGATTCGAAGACTGAAAGTCGTGGCCGGCCTGGTTTTTCTCCGACCAGTAGCTCATGACGCTGCGCGCCTTGGTATCCCCGGCATAGACCGCGCCACTGTTGTAGGCAGAGCCGCCACCATTGTAGTTGCCTGGATGCTGCAGGCCGATGGCGTGCCCGATTTCATGTACCGCGGTCACCGAAAAGTGGCTGCCCAGGCCAGGTCTGCTCCCTGCTTTCAGCGTGCCTATCGTCGCGGTCGTGCTGGTGTTGGAGCGTGTAGGTGATGTGGCAACACCACGGTCACCGCGAGGGTTGTTTTTAATGTTTACCGTGCCGTCTGCCCCATCTGCCTGCTCCTTGAGGTTAATGTTGGCAACATCCTGCCAGGACTGCACCGCTTGACGAACGCGTTGTTGCTGCTGCGCGGTGAAACTGGGGTCGACGGTGTAGGACAGATCAACTTTCATGTCGCCGTTACGATCGTGAAACCGCAGGTTGTCCCGCGAGATCTGCTTGCCGGCCTGATCCGTGGTGTAGGTCGGCTTGGCTTTCGCGCCGAAGCCAGTCGGACCGGGGTCAGACTCCGGCAAGTTTTGAAGCATGGGCCTGATGGAGATCGCGTCAAAAACGTTCATGAGAAAGAGCACTCTCTTTTAATTAATAGACGAGCCGGAACAATCGGCATCAGCCATTAAGCTCCCATGCATGGAAAGCACGGGACAGCGCTTATTTAGTTCTCACCGAAACACTTAAAAGCGATGAAACACCCGCTAAGAAACTCAATAAATTACTTGCAATTTAAACAACTGAACACACACCAGCCGTTGCGGCAGCGCCTTGGTTTATCAGAAAAAAAACAAAAATCTACACAATGCCGCCAATATGAATACTCCAAACCGGCATCAACAAAGATACATCCACTCAAACTTTTCATCCAAATCCACCGGCGATCAGGACTTCACCGCTTGACATAACTTCCCACGTTAAATCACCCGCCCATCCCAGCCCACCGTCACATGCCG
The DNA here is from genome assembly GCF_054071215.1 of Pseudomonas sp. SDO5522_S412. NCBI lineage: Bacteria > Pseudomonadati > Pseudomonadota > Gammaproteobacteria > Pseudomonadales > Pseudomonadaceae > Pseudomonas > Pseudomonas sp. SDO5522_S412. The sequence continues at coordinate 9,571 of NZ_JBSVWQ010000089.1, forward strand.
CGGCAGCTCCCGCCGATGCTGCAACAACCACGCATCCAGCGTATGCCCCACATGGGTCAGCACCCCCAACTGCGCACCCACCTCTTCAATACATTGCAACGCCAGCGTCAGGTCATTGTGATTGCGCGGTGCCTGCGGTTGCGGCGGCATGGAGCAATCGAGTACCAGCACATCCAGCGGCTCGAGTTGCAGCCAATCGCGGGTGGCGGGTGGCAGGCCGACGGTGTCGGTAAGGTAGGCAATGCGCCGCCCTTCACCTTCCAGCAGATACCCCAGGGTGGGCTTGGAATGCAGCAGCGGTAACGCGGTGACGCTCAGTTCACCCAACCGGCGGGTTTCAAACTCGGCAAACGGCTGGCTGAAATCGAGGATGCCGGGGTGCTTGTACAGGTCGGACAACCCTTCCGGATCCACCGGCCCATGCACCGGAATCACCAGCCCCTGGCCCCAGCGCAGATGCAGCAGACCCTGGGCATGATCGGCATGGTAATGGGTCTGGAGAATCCCGTTGAAGCTGCGCGGCGGGAAGCGCTCGGTGAGGTCGGGCAACCCGCTGTCGATCAACCAGCGCTGGTCGCCACACTCGATCAATGCGCTGCATGGGCGGCGGCGCAGGCTCTGGTCATGGCGGGCCAGGCCACAGGCGGCGCACTCACAGCCATACACCGGCACTTGCCGCGCATCGCCGGTGCCCAGCAGTGTCAGGCGCATGCAGGTTGCCCGTCGAGGCAGCCCAGCAAGCGCTCAACCGTGTGTTCCAGTTGGCCGGAATTGTCGAGCAGGAACACGTCTGCAGCAGCGCTCAATCCCTCGGCGAATCGCGCATTGCGCGCCAGGCGCAGATCAATATCCGCCAGGGATTCGCGACCCCGCGCCAGCAAGCGCTGGCGCAACACCCCTTGGTCTACCGTCAGCAGCACCACCAGCAGGTTCGGGTAACGCAGCCGGGTTTGCGCCAGGTGGCCGCGGGAGCCGTTGACCAGCACATCGTGCCCCGCCGCCAGCCACTCATCGATTTCCCGTGGGATGCCATAGGACAACCCGTTGGCGTGCCAGCTGAGGGCAAATGCGCCCTCGGCCTCCATTGCGGCAAACTGCGCCGGGCTCACACCCTGCGCCGCTTCGCCCACCGCTTCCGCCGAGCGGGTGATGACCCGCCGCACAATGCGGCAGCCACGCTCGGCCAGACGCGGTCGTGCGGCATCCAGCAGGCTGTCCTTGCCCGAACCCGATGGTCCGATGAGATAGATCAACCTGCCTGCCATCAAAACACCCTCTTCGCTTGTCGCCACACTTGTTGGACCACGGGCAGTCCGTCGCGGCTCCTGGCTTGCACCAGGTCGGCCCGCAGACCCGTGGCGATTTCGCCGCGATCACTCAGGCCCGCCGCGTGTGCGGGCGCCAGGCTGATCATCCTGACCGCCCGCGACAGATCGCCGCCATCCTGTTGATCGGCCAGCACGAACGCCGCCTGCAACAGGCTGGCCGGGTAGTAGTCACTGGAAAGTATATCCAGCAATCCTTCGGCGGCCAGGCCGGCGGCGGCCACATTACCCGAGTGGGACCCGCCACGCACCACGTTCGGCGCGCCCATCAGAACTTTCATGTTCAGTTGCCGGCAGCCACGGGCGGCTTCCAGGGTGGTGGGGAATTCGGCGATGGTCATGCCGTAGCGCGCCGACTCCTCGACGTGAGCCAGGGTCGCATCGTCATGGCTGGCCACCGACAGGCCGCGTTCCAGGCAATGCTCGACGATCGCGGCGCGGTAGCGGTCGCTGTACTCCCTGGAGTTGGCCATTTGCAGCTTGATGAACGCGTCCATGGTCTCGTCGTTCAGGTGGTACTTGCCCATGTAGTACTCACGGTACTTGGATTCAAGCACGAACTGGCGCTGGCCCGGCGAGTGGTCCATCACTGACACCAACTGCACCAACGGGTTTTCCACCAGGTCGCGGAACACGCTCAGGGTGTCGGGGTGGCACAGCTCGCACCGCAGGTGCAGGTGGTGTTCGGCGCGGGTCAGGCCGGCGCTTTCTGCCGCCGCGATGGCATTGAGCATCGCCGGCAGTTTCTGCATGCGGTTGCCCTTGGGGTTTACGTCGCCGATGGACACCGCGTCGAACACCGTGGTGATGCCGGCCGCGATGATCTGCGCATCATGGCTGAGCACCGCCGAGGTCGACGGCCAGTCCACGCCGGGGCGCGGGGTCATGTGTTTTTCCAGGTTGTCGGTGTGCAGTTCCACCAGGCCCGGCAACAGGAAATCCCCGTCAAGGTCCTGGGCCTGGGGCAGTTGGCTGCGGCCTTCGGCGATGTCGACGATCAGCCCGTCACGCAGCACGATGCTGCCAAGGAACATGCGATCAGCCGTCACCAGCCGGGCATTACTGAGGATCTGTTCAGCGGGCATGGGCGTATTCCTCTTGGGCAACAGGCGCGGGGGTCATGTCGAAATGGCGGTCGGCGACCGCTTCACGGGCGGCACGGTCGTGGAAGATGCCGATCAAGGCCGCGCCAGCAGCCTTGGCTTCGTTCATCAGTTCCAGCACCACCTGGCGGTTGCTGTCGTCGAGGGACGCAGTGGGTTCGTCCAGCAGCATCACCGGCCAATCCACCATGAAGCCGCGGGCGATGTTGACCCGCTGCTGCTCGCCGCCGGAGAACGTACCGGGCGCCAGCTGCCACAGGCGTTGCGGGATATTCAGGCGGGTCAGCAGATGCTCGGCGCGCGACTGTGCATTGGCCTTCGACCAGCCACGGGCCAGGGCGGGCTCCATCACCACATCCAGGCAGGCCACCCGCGGGATCACCCGCAGAAACTGGCTGACGTAGCCCAGGGTCTGCTGGCGCACCTGCAACACCTCACGCGGTTCGGCACCGACCAGCTCCAGCCATTCGCCAAGGTGCTGTACCCGGATGCTGCCGCCCGCCGGCAGATAGTTACCGTACAGGGTGCGCAGCAACGTGCTTTTACCGGCGCCGGACTGGCCATGCAGCACCAGGCACTCACCGCCTTTCACACTGAACTCCACCCCGCGCAGCACGTTCAGCACCACGCCGTTCTGCTGGTGCAAGGTGAAGGTTTTCGAGAGGTCACGGACCTCGATCAAGGCATTCATCATGGCTGCAATACCGAAGACACCAGCAGTTGAGAGTAAGGGTGCTGTGGATCGTCGAGGATCTGGTCCGTCAGCCCGGTTTCCACCACGCGCGAGCGGCGCATCACCATCAGGCGGTCGGCCAGCAGGCGCGCCACGGCGAGGTCGTGGGTGACGATCACCACCGCCAGATCCAGCTCGCGAACGAGGCCGCGTAGCAGGTCGAGCAAGCGCGCCTGTACCGACACGTCCAGGCCGCCGGTGGGCTCGTCCATAAACACAAGACGCGGGCTGGAGACCAGGTTGCGGGCGATTTGCAGGCGCTGCTGCATGCCGCCGGAAAAGGTCCGGGGCAAGTCGTCGATGCGCTGCGGGTCGATTTCTACCTGGCCCAGCCAGTCGAGGCCGGCGCCACGCAGTTGCTCATAGTTGCGCACGCCCTGGGCCATCAGGCGCTCGCCGATATTGGCGCCGGCAGAGACCCCCATGCGCAAACCGTCCCGTGGGTTTTGCTCGACAAAGCCCCATTCGGTGCGCAGCAAGGTGCGGCGTTCGGCTTCGCTGGCGCTGTACAGATCCAGCCATTCACCGTCCTTGCCGCGATAGCCGATGTGGCCGGCCTGCGGTGGCAGACGCCCGCTGAGCAGCGAGAGCAAGGTGGACTTGCCTGAGCCCGACTCACCAACAATCCCCAACACTTCACCGGGGTACAAATCGAAGCTGACGTCCTGGCAGCCCTTCTCTTCCCCGTACAACAACGACAGGTCACGCACTTGCAAAAGAGGCTGGCTCACTGGTTGTTCTCCTTGACCCGTTGGGCGCAATACCAGGTGTCGGAACACACAAAACTCTGGGTACCGGCGTCGTCGAGAATCAGCTCATCGAGGAACGATTCATGGCTGCCGCAGATCGCGCAGGTGTGTTCCCACTTCTGCACTTCGAACGGATGGTCTTCAAAGTCGAGGCTGGTGACCTGGGTGTACGGCGGCACCGCGTACAGGCGCTTTTCGCGACCGGCACCGAACAGCATCAGCGCCGGGCTCATGTCGAGTTTCGGGTTGTCGAATTTCGGGATTGGCGAGGGGTCCATCACGTAGCGCTCATCCACCATCACCGGGTAGGCGTAGCTGGTGGCGATATGGCCGAAGGTGGCGATGTCCTCGTAGAGCTTTACGTGCATTACCCCGTAGTCATTCAGGGCGTGCATGGTGCGGGTCTCGGTTTCCGACGGTTCGATAAAACGCAGCGGCTCCGGGATCGGCACCTGGTAGACCATGATCTGATCGGCCTGCAACGGGGTTTCCGGGATGCGGTGGCGGGTCTGGATCACCGTGGCGTCCGGGGTGCTTTCGGTGGTGGCGACGCCCGCGGTGCGCGCAAAAAAACGCCGGATTGACACGGCGTTGGTGGTGTCGTCGGCGCCCTGGTCGATCACCTTGAGCACGTCGTCAGCCCCCAGGATCGCGGCGGTCAGTTGCATGCCGCCGGTGCCCCAACCGTAAGGCAGCGGCATCTCGCGGCCACCGAACGGCACCTGGTAACCGGGGATCGCCACGGCCTTGAGCAAGGCGCGGCGGATCATGCGTTTGGTCTGCTCGTCGAGGTAGGCGAAGTTGTACGCCGGGTCACGCGCAGGCGCTTGAGTCAGGTCATTCATGGCGGGTGCCCTCGGCCGGTTGGCGCAGTTTGCGGATCAGTTCCAGCTCGGACTGGAAGTCCACGTAGTGAGGCAATTTGAGGTGGGAAACGAAGCCCGCCGCCTCGACGTTGTCGCAGTGGGACAGCACGAATTCTTCCTGCTGGGCCGGCGAGACGATCTCTTCGTTGAACTCATTGGCCCGCAGCGAGCGGTCCACCAGGGCCATGCCCATCGCCTTGCGTTCGGCATGCCCGAATGCCAGGCCGTAGCCCCGGGTGAACTGCGCCAGCTCGGTGGCCGAGCCGACGAACTGGTTGACCATCTCGCACTCGGTGACTTCGATGCTGCCCAGGCAAATCGGGAAACCCAGCTCTTCCGGGTCGATCCACACCTCCACATCGCCGATGCGAATCTCGCCGGCGAACGGGTGGTTGCGGCCGTAACCACGTTGGGTCGAGTAACCCAGTGCCAGCAGGAAACCTTCGTCGCCACGGGCCAGGGCTTGCAGGCGCTGGGCGCGGTTGGCCGGGTATTCCAGCGGGTCGCGGGTGATGTCGGCGACGCTGCCGGTGTCGTCGGATTCGTTCTTGATCAGCCCTTCCTTGGCCAGCAGGCCGAGTACCCGAGGGCACGCTTCCAGAGTGGCATCCGGCGTGGTTTGCGGGCCCGGGTATTCACCTTCGGCCAGCAGCGCAAAGTCCAGCAGGCGGTGGGTGTAATCGAAGGTCGGGCCCAGCAGTTGCCCGCCCGGCACGTCCTTGAAAGTCGCCGACAAACGCCGGCTCAGTGACATCTGCACGGTATCGATCGGCAGGCTCGGGCTGAAGCGCGGCAACGTGGTGCGGTAGGCCCGCAGCAGGAAGATCGCTTCCACCAGATCCCCCGCCGCTTGCTTGACCGCCAGTGCGGCCAGCTCCGTGTCGTACAGCGAGCCTTCGCTCATCACTCGCGCGACCGCCAGCGGCAGTTGCTCGCGGATCTGCTCCACGCTCAGTTCCGCAATGGAAGTATCGCCCCGGCGTTTTTTCGCCAGCAGGCGGTGGGCATTGTCGATGGCCTGTTCGCCACCCTTGACGGCTACGTACATCAGGCATGCTCCTGTGCAATTCGGGTGCTGCGTGGCAGGCCGATCAGGTGATGGCCGGCGGCGAACAACACGTCCAGGCCACGGGGAAACGTCTCGCGGCGTTGACGTTCCAGCCAGAATGCTTGAGGCACCGGCAGGTTGACCTGACGCTGGGTCTTGATCCCCGGACCGCGCCAGTTCAAGGCGCGACCGGCTTCCAGGTCGGTCAACTGGACCAGCAAGGTGCAGGACTGATCCGGGTAGCGGTCATTGCCGTGGTCGAAGCCGCTGAGGTCGAGCAAGTCCTGTTCACCGAGCAAGGCGAACGCGGCCTCTTTCCGGTTGGCGGTCAGCGGGCAGCCGCAGTGGAAGGCCAGGTTGGCGCGGATCAGCGGCGTGTCGAAGCACGGCGCCAGCCAGAGCGGGGTGTCCATATCCAGCAGCGCCAGGCACAGCGCATAGGTAGCCGGCGCCAGGCCTTCAAGGCTGGGGGCCGCGGGCAAGGACTGGATCAGGCCGGGCTCGGCGAGCGCCTTGAGGGCCCCGCGAAAACCGCGCTGGGCGTCCAGCACCGGGTCTACAAAGGCCGGTTGCAAGCGTTGGGCATTCATCAGTTTTCTCCTCGAACCAGGGTGAAGAACTCGACCTTGGTGGCGGCGGTGTCGGCCTCTTTTTGCGCACGGCGCTCGGCCTGGGCGTTGGCCAGTGCGCCGATCAGGTCGCTGAGCCAGGGGCTCGGGTGTGCGCCCTGCAAATGCGCATCCGCCAGGGCCGCCAGTTCGGCATGGACCTTGTCGCGCCCGGCCAGGTAGCTGTAGCCGGTGCGCCCGTCAGCCAGGCGCACCACGCAGCGGGTCACGCTCATTTCGCCGAGGTTGAACGGCGCGCCATTGCCGCCCATGCGGCCACGCACCAGGGTCATGCCGATTTCCGGGGCGCGGATCAGTTGGTAATCCACGTCGCGCAGGGCGTCTTCATGGGGCAGCAATTCACTGCGAAAGGCGCGGGCGAGCACGCCGATCCAGTGTTGACGCGGGGACAGGTTCATCGGGGTCTCCATCAGGTCACCACTTGGTACTGGAAGCGATCCGAACGGCTGGTGGACTGCGCCAGCTCCACCGGGCGGCCGTCGCGATCGCGGGAAAGGGTGAATACGGTGAGCGCCGGCAAGTGCCGGGGCATCATCAGCAGTGCGGCTTCGTCGCGGTTGGGCAAACGCGCGCCGATCAGGCTTTGGGTACGGGTCAACGGCATGTCGCGCTCACGCAGGTAGTGGCGCAGCGAGCCGCCGTTGTAGTCCGCCAGCAGCGGCGCATGGCTGGCGCAGTAACGGTGGCGGATCAGGCTGACCGGCTGGTGATCGAGCTTGCGCAGGGTTTGCAACTCGATCATCGGCGCCATCTCGGCGATGCCCAGTTGCTGGGCCTCTTCGCGGCTGGCAAAGCAGTAGCGGCGCTTGAGCAGCATCGCTTCCACGCCCACGCCTTGGGCCGACAAGGACTGGCTGTAGGAGGTCTCGGCGCCCATCGGGTAAATCAGCGGGCGGTCCAGCACCTGGGTGCCCTTGCCCTGGCGGCGCAACAGGCTGCCTTCGAACACCAGCTCGTCGATGGCGCGGCGCAGGGTGTGGCGGTTGACGCCGAAGCGTTCAGCCAGTTGCACCTCGCCCGGCAGGAATTCACCGGCCTGATAGCTGCTCAGTTCGCGGCGCAGGATGTCAGCGAGTTCGCGGTACACCGGCTCATCTTGTCTAGACAACTGCATGCTTAAAAAAAGCGCCCTGGGGCACCCCTCCGACGTCAGATGAACTGCTTGCGCAGGCGTTGGGACAGCACGTCGATACAGCTCACCACCACGATGATCACCAGCAGCACCGCGCAGGTCTGCACGAACTGGAACGCGCGGATGTTCTCCCAGAGGATCACGCCGATCCCGCCGGCACCGACCATCCCCACCACTGTCGCCGAACGCACGTTGGCCTCGAAGCGGTAGAGCGCGTAGGACACCCACAGCGGCATCACTTGCGGGATCACGCCGTAGATCACTTCCTGCAAGGCACTGGCGCCGGTGGCTCGCACACCTTCAACGGGGCCCGGGTCGATGGCTTCGACGGCTTCGGCAAACAGCTTGGCGAGGACCCCGGTGGTGCTGATCCACAAGGCCAGGACACCGGCAAAAGGACCGAGGCCGACGGCGACCACGAACAACATCGCGAACACCATTTCGTTGATCGAACGGAAGGCATCCATCACCCGGCGCAGCGGCTGGTGAATCCACCATGGGGTGATGTTGTCGGCGCACAGGATGCCCAGGGGCACCGAGCAGACGATCGCCAGCACCGTGCCCCAGAGGGCGATTTGCACGGTGACGATCATCTCCTTGAGGTAGGAGCGCCATTCGTGGAAGTCCGGCGGGAAGAAGTCGGCGGCGAAGGTCGCCATGTTTCCGGAATCGCGGTACAGCGCCAGCGGGTTCATCTCGGCGCCGTGCCAGGCCCAGGCCAGCAGGATCAGGAACAGGCCCCAGCCCAGGTATTGCGGCCAAGTCCTTTTGCCCACTGCTTCAGCATGCAAGGTAGTCATGGGTCACTCTCGGTGTAGGGTTGGAACTGGGCTTAATGTGGGAGCGGGCTTGCTCGCGAATGCGGTGACTCAGTCGCCGGATGCGTTGAATGACACACCGTATTCGCGAGCAAGCCCGCTCCCACATGAACCCGATTCCTACAGGGGGTTAGCCGTTGGCTGCGGTCTTCTTGTCCAGTTCGGTGATGCGCTCTTGCAGCTTGGCCAGGTCGGCGTCGATGTCGGCGAGCTTCCTGGCCTTGTCAGCCGCTTCCAGCTTGTCGTCGGCGCTGATGGTGGTGCGCTGCTTGAACAGTTCCAGTTGGCGGATCGGTAACAGCTGGTCGTCGCTGGACTTGAGGAACTTGCCCAGTTGCATGTTCTTCAGCACGGCCTTCTCTTCGTCGGTGTCACCGTAGTTGGCGAAGAAGTCGCGGATCTTGGTCTTCTCGCTGTCGCTCAGGGCCTTGCTCCACACCATCGGGTCGGCCGGGATCAGCGGCGACTTCCAGATCACCTTGAGCATGGCGGCCTTGTCCGGCTGGGTGACTTCCAGGCGGTCCCAGCTTTCGGTGTTGAAGGTGGCGACGTCCAACTGCCCCTTGGCCACGCTCAATGCGTTGACTTCATGGCTGGAGTTGAGGGTGCGCTTGAAGGCGGTGGCGGCGTCGACGTGGTTCTTGGCGAACACGTAGTAGCCGGGTACCAGGTAGCCCGAAGTGGAGTTCGGGTCACCGTTGCCGAAGGTCAGGTTCTTGGCGTTCTTGAGCATGTCATCGACGTTGTTGATCGGGCTGTCCTTGCGCACGATCAGCACGCTCCAGTAACCGGCAGCCCCGTTGGCGGCGGCGGTCTGGGCGAAGATTTCGCCGTTGGAACGGTCCACCGCTTCCATCGCGGCCTTGTTGCCCAGCCAGGCCACGTCGACTTTGTTGAAGCGCATGCCCTGGATCAGGCCGGCGTAGTCGGAAGCGAAGGTGGCGTTGATGGTGAGGCCGGTCTTCTTGTGCATGTCATCCAGGAAGGGCTGCCAGATGCTCTTGAGGTTCTGCGAAGACTCGGTGGACATGATGCCGAAATTGATCGCCTTGTCGGCGGCCTGGGCAGTGCCCATGGCCACGCTGGCAAGCAGCACGGCAGACAGAAACACATGACCGATACGGTTCAACATGGAGAGAATTCCTGTGGGTCGTTAGTAAGGTTTCAAGCGCGGGCCAGGGCCAACCGTGCGGGGACGACGGGTGTGCGGGTCTGGTCGGAAAACATCAGGCTGGTGTCGACATCGGCACCGTACAAATCGTTGAGGAACTGGCTGCTCAGCTCGCTGGCCTGGCCGTCGAAGTGAATCCGCCCGCCCTTGAGCGCCACGGCTCGCCGGCAATAACGCATGGCGTAATCGACCTGGTGCAGGGTGACCACCACGGTCTTGCCGTCGCGGCCGTTGATGTCGGCGAGGATCTCCATGACCTTGCGCGCCGACTCCGGGTCCAGGGAGGCGATGGGTTCATCCGCCAGGATCACTTCGGCGCGTTGCGTCAAAGCGCGGGCGATTGCCACGCGTTGCTGCTGGCCGCCGGACAAGGTGGAGGCGCGCTGGCTGGCCAGGTCTGCCAGGCCGACGCGGGCCAGGGATTCCATGGCGAACTGTTTTTCCTCGGTGTTGAACAAACCGAGGTTGCCGCGCCAGCGCGGCATGCGGCCCAGGCAACCGAGCAGTACGTTGTCGAGCACGCTCAGGCGGTTGACCAGGTTGAACTGCTGGAAGATGTAGCCGATGTCGGCGCGCAGGCGCCGCACCTTGCCATTCAACCGCCCGCTGGCCTGCACTTCCCGGCCCAGCACCTTGACGCTGCCGCCGTTGCTCTTGTCGCAACAGGCCAGGCCCGCGAGGTGGCGCAGCAAGGTGGACTTGCCGGAGCCGGAAGCGCCAATCAGCGCGACCATCTCACCGGTGGCAACGGTGAGTTCGAGGTCGACCAGCGCGGATTTCTTCGCAAAGGTCTTGTTCAGATGATCGACATGGATAGCTGGAGTCATGGGCTTCTCTGTCTGGTTGAACAGCCATCCGTGGCTGCGTTTGAGTTCAAACGACAGTAGGCGCGGGCTGTGTCAGCCCTATGACTTGCACATGACTGGGGTAAAACCGTTTGATGAAGGTTTGATGAAAGGTTGGAAGTAGCTGTAGGACGTTGATCGTTCCCACGCTCTGCGTGGGAATGCCGCCTCGGACGCTCTGCGTCCATTGAAGTTTTGCGCAGTGGTGACGCGGAGCGTCACGGGATGCATTCCCACGCAGAGCGTGGGAACGATCCATACCTAACCTGTGGCGAGGGAGCTTGCTCCCGCTGGGCTGCGCAGCGGCCCCAAGCCTGGGTGACACGGTCTGTCAGATGTACTGAAGTGGCTGACTTGGGCCTGCTTCGCAGTCCAGCGGGAGCAAGCTCCCTCGCCACAAGGTCTTCGCCCGGCATTGGAAATGTGCCGGACTGTGGTGCAATAGCTGGCCGCCAATATGTGCAAAAGGACAACGTGATGGGAAAAGACAAGGCATGTCCGGTCATCCTGCGAACCCGCCAATCCCTGGAAATCCTCGCCTTCAAACACCCACTGGCAGGTCTTCAACTGGTCAAGGGCAGCGTGGAGCCTGGCGAAAGTACCGAGGTTGCGGCAGTTAGAGAGTTGCTTGAAGAGGCCGGGATAACCGGCAAGGTGATACGTGACCTGGGCACTTGGCACTCAGCGTCCACGGGGCATACATGGGCCTTTCATCAATGCCTGATCCCTGAAGACCTGCCAGATACCTGGACCCATTCTGCAGAGGATGATGGCGGCCACGAGTTCCAGTTCTTCTGGCACCCGCTGGCGAGCGAACCGTCAGAAGAGTGGCATCAGGTGTTTAAAGATGCCCTGGAGTTTCTAAAGCCGCGCCTTGCCGAGATCCAACTGGCAACGTAAATCCAATGTGGGAGCCGGGCTTGCCCGCGATAGCGGTGTATCAGCAACAGTTTCAAAACCTGATCCACCGCTTTCGCGAGCAAGCCCGCTCCCACATTTTGATTTTCATCAGGTTCAAACTGCCCGGTGTTATTGAGCGATGCGGGCGCGCAATCGCGGCATCACAAAATCCAGAAACGCCCGCAGCTTCAGCGGCAACGGCGACTGCCCTTTGTGCACCAGGCTAATGGGCAGCGGCGCCGACTCGAACGCCTCAAGCATCACCGCCAACGCCTCCTCCCGCACCGCATCCGCCACTTGATACGAGAGTACCCGAATCACCCCAACCCCCAACGTCGCCGCCGCAATCGCCGCTTCTGCGGTGTTCACCGACAACCGCGAATGCACCGGTACCGAGAGCCCGGTTTTACCCGCGCCAAATCCCCACGCCCCTTGGGACGCCAGCACTTCGAAGGTGATGCAGTCATGCCCCGCCAAGTCCTGGGGCTCAGCGGGTATGCCGCGAGCGGCCAGGTATGCCGGGCTGGCGCACACCACCCGCCGCACCGTGCCCACCTGCATGGCCTTCAGCGAGCTGTCGGGCAACTCGCCAATGCGCACCGCGACGTCGCAGTGTTCTTCCATCAGGTGCACGACGCGGTCGGTGAGGATCAGGTTGATGTCGATCTCCGGGTACTGCGCGAGGAATTCCGCCACCACCGGCACGATGTGCAGCCGCCCGAAGACCACTGGCGCGGTAACGACCAGTTCGCCCCGGGGCTGGGAATATTCGCCAGTGGCCGCGCGCTCGGCCTCGCTGATGTCTTCAAGAATGCGCCGGCACGCGTCGAGGTAAGAGGCGCCGGCATCGGTCAACGACAGCTGGCGCGTGGTGCGGTGCAGCAGGCGGGTTTTCAGGTGCGTCTCAAGCTCGGCCATCTTGCGGCTGACGCTGGCCAGCGGCATGTCGAGGCGCCGCGCGGCAGCGGTCAGGCTGCCCGCATCAACCACGGCAACGAAGATGGACATGGATTCAAGACGGTTCATGGCAACCTATCAAATTCTGGAAGGATGATTCCAAATCCTAGGGGATTATCCTGCCAAGCGCGAGTGCGTAACGTTGGCCACTCATCTCCTTCCCGGAGATCTGCATTGAAGGAGAGCGCCGTGAGTGGCCTGCCGATGACATCCCAACCTTCCACAGCGCCTGCGGTCGCGCCGCGCGGCAAGATCATCATGATGGCGGTGATCGCCGGCGCGGTGATTACCAATATTTACTGCACCCAGCCGATCCTGCCGCTGATCGCTTCGGACATGGGCGTGGACGTGACCACCGTGGATCTGGTGGCCGGCTCCGCCCTGCTGGGTTTTGCTACCGGGCTGGCGTTGCTGCTGCCGATGGGCGACCGTTTTGACCGCCGCAAGCTGGTGCTGGGGCAGATCGCCCTGGCGTTCTGTTTCGCCCTGGCGGCGGCGTTTTCACCGGGCATCTGGGCGCTGATCGGGGCATCTTTCGGCTTGGGGATTGTGAGCTGTGTGCCGCAGCAACTGGTGCCGTTTGCGGCGGTGATGTCGCAGCCCCACGAACGCGGGCGCAATGTGGGCACGGTGGTCAGCGGGATCATGGTCGGCATCCTGCTCGGGCGCACGATCGCCGGCGTGGTCGGTGAGGCTTATGGCTGGCGGGCGGTGTACGCGATGGAGGCGGCCTTCATGATCCCGGTGTGGATCGGTGCCGCCAGGCTGCTGCCACAAGGCGTGCCGAGCACCAACCTGTCCTACCCTCGCCTGCTGGCTTCGCTGTGGCCGCTGATGCGCGACAACAGCCCGATTCGCCAATCAATGATGGTGCAGGCGTTGTTGTGGGCTTGCTTCAATGCGTTTTGGGTGAATCTGGCAGCACTGTTGGCTCATGGGCCATGGCAATTGGGCAGTGCCTGGGCCGGTGGCTTCGGGATTATCGGTGCGGCGGGTGCGTTGGCGGCGTCGCTCGGTGGGCGGGCTTCCGACAGGCTGGGTTCGCGCAAGGTGATTGGGGCGAGTATCGGGATTGTGACCTTGGCGTTCCTGCTGCTGGCGGGTGCCGAGACTTCGATTATCTTGCTGGTGCTGGGGGTGATCGTGCTGGATATCGGCGTGCAGTCGGGCTTGGTTTCCAACCAGACCCGGGCGTTTGCGGTGGACCCGAAAGCCCAGGGCCGCATCAATAGTTTGTACATGACGGCGACGTTTTTTGGCGGTGCGGTGGGGGCGACAGTCAGCGGCTGGTTGATGTCGCGGTTGGGCTGGATGGGGATTGTGGAGTTTGGGGTGATGCTGGGGGTGATTGCCGGGGTGGTCCACTGGACAAGCGCGCCCAGGCAGACTGAGGAGCTGGCGTAATTTCAAATCAAACGAGATTCAAAATGTGGGAGCGGGCTTGCTCGCGAATACGGTATATCAGTGCCCGATTTGTTGGCTGACACGCCGTA